>NZ_JBHYIK010000013.1:0-31845 GCF_042739735.1 Amycolatopsis sp. NPDC059027
TGTTGTTGGGGGGGGTTGGTTTTTTTTACTCCCCCCCCCCCCCCGGCCCCGGCCCCCCCCCCCCCGGGGGGGCGCGGCGTGGACGGTGTATCCCCCCCCCCGAGTCGCTTCCGCAGGAGCCCTGTGGCAGCTAACATGTTAGATGTGAGTCCCCCGGGGTTGAGCAAGGTGTCGCGCTCCCTGCTGCGCGACGAGGCCTACGAACGCATCCGCAACGCGATCATCGACGGCAGCCTGCCGCCGGGTACCGCGTTGCGCGACGCCGATCTCGCCGAGCAGCTCGGCCTTTCCCGCGCGCCCGTCCGGCAGGCGCTCACCCGGCTCACCGAGGAAGGCCTCGTCGATTCGAAGCCGCAGAGTTACACCCGGGTCGCCGGCTTCGTGCCGGACGACGTCCGCGAGGCACTCGAACTGACCCGTGTGCTGCACGAACTGGCGGTGCGCCAGGCGATGCCACGCCTCGGCGCGAGCGAGGTCGCCGAGATGCGCGCCGCGAACGACCGGTTCGCCGAGGCCATCGCGGCGGGCGACGTCGCGGCCGCCGTCGCCGCCGACGACGAACTGCACGACGTCGCGGTGCGTGCCTGCGGCAACCGCGCGGTCGCCGCGACGATCGACCGCTACACCCCGCTCCTGCGACGGCTGGAGTACGCGCGGTTCGCTTCCCTGCCCGCGCAGCGCTCCGTCCGCAGGCACACCGAACTCATCGACGCGATCGAAGCCGGTGACGTCGACCGCGCCGCCGCCATCGTCTCGACCATCTGGACCGACCTCGAACCACTCCTGGAGGACTGATGCCGTTCGCCAAGTTCCCGCGATTCCCGCTCCTGTTCGGCCCCTCCCCCGTCCATCCGCTCGAACGGCTCACCGCCCGGCTCGGCGGCGCGTCGATCTGGGCGAAGCGCGAGGACGTGAACTCCGGGATCGCGTTCGGCGGCAACAAGACCAGGAAACTCGAGTTCCTCGTCGCCGACGCGCTGGCCACCGGGGCCGACACGCTCATCTCGATCGGCGGCGTGCAGTCCAACCACACCAGGCAGGTCGCCGCCGCGGCCGCGCGGGCCGGCCTGAAAGCCGTGCTGGTCCAGGAAAGCTGGGTCGACTGGCACGACCCGCTCTACGACAGGGTGGGCAACATCCAGCTGTCACGGATCCTCGGTGCCGACGTGCGGCTGGTCGACGCGGAGTTCGGGATCGGCTTCAAGGAGAGCTGGGAGAACGCGGTCGCGGAGGTCGAGGCAGCGGGCGGACGGCCGTACCCGATCCCGGCGGGCGCGTCGGATCACCGGCTGGGCGGGCTCGGCTTCGCCAACTGGCTCGTCGAGTTGCAACGCCAGGAGGCCGAGCTCGGGATCTTCTTCGACACGATCGTCGTCGCGTCGGGCACCGGGAGCACGCAGGCCGGGATGATCGCCGGTGCCGCGCTGGACGACCGGCCGCGGCGAATCCTCGGCATCGACATCACCGCGAAACCGGCCGAAACCCGGGACGCGGTGACGCGGATCGCCCGGAACACCGCGGAGCTGATCGGGGCCCGGACGATCGAAGACGCCGACGTCCTGCTCGACGAGCGCTATCACGCCGGGGTGTACGGCATTCCCGACGAGTCCACCGTGGACGCCATCCGGACGCTGGCGCGGCTCGAAGGCGTCATCACCGACCCGGTGTACGAGGGCAAGTCGATGGCGGGACTCATCGATCTGGTCCGCACCGGCGAGATCCCGCGCGACGCGAACGTGCTCTACGCCCACCTCGGCGGCCAGCCCGCGCTCAGCGGCTACACCAGCGTCCTCTGACGGAATTTGACAGTTCACTTTCACTTGGGAGTAGGCTGTCAATATTCGAGCAAGGGGGGCGTGATGCACGAGAGCGTCGCTGGACGACTGTGGGAAGCGAACCGGATCCGCCGGGCGGGCCCGGCCGCGATGGCCGCGCGGCAACGCGAGCGGCTCGCGGCGCAGGTCGGGTTCGCGCGCCGGAATTCGCCGCTCTACCACCGGCTCTACCGTGATCTGCCGGACCGGGTCACCGATCCCGCGCTGCTGCCGGTGACGAGCAAGAAGACGCTCATGCCGGAGTTCGGCGACTGGGTCACCGACCGGGCGATCACGGCCGAACGAGCCAGGGCGTTCGCGGCGGACCCGGCCACCGCCGGGGAAAAGTTCGCGGGCCGCTACACGCTGGTGACCACCTCGGGCACCACCGGGACGCCGGGGATCTTCGTGGTGGACGAACACGCGCTGGCGGTGAACGTCGCGCTGGCCGGGCGGATGCGCGCGTCCTGGCTCGGCGCCGCGGACGTGGCGAAGGTCCTCGCGCGGGGCGCGCGGATGGCGATGGTCGTCGCGACCGGCGGGCACTTCCTCGTCGCGGCGGGCTCCCAGCGCGTCTTCGACCACTCGTGGACGGCGAAGGCCGTGCGTACTTTCTCCGCCCACGCCCCGATCGACGAGCTGGTGGCCGGGCTGAACGCGTTCCGTCCGGCGATCCTGATCGGCTACGCGAGCGTGCTTTCGTTGCTCGCCAGGGAACAGGAGGCCGGGCGGCTGCGAATCGGCCCCGTCCTCGTCGAACCGGCGGGCGAAGCGCTGAGCCCTGCCGAACGCGCGCGGCTCGGCACGAGCTTCGCGGCGAAGGTCCGCGACACCTATGGCTCGACCGAATGCCCGTTCCTCACCGACGGCTGCGCGGCGGGCTGGTACCACGTCAACACCGACTGGGCGATCGCCGAGCCCGTCGACGCGGACCATCGGCCGGTGCCCCCGGGCGAGCTGTCGCACACCGTGCTGATCACCAACCTCGCCAACCGGGTGCAGCCGATCCTGCGCTACGACCTCGGTGATCGCGTCCGGCAGCGGCCGGACCCTTGCCCCTGCGGCAATCCACTGCCCGCGTTCCGCGTGCAGGGCCGTGTCGCCGACCTGCTCACCGTCGGGGGCGTGACGATCCCGCCGTTGCTGCTGAACACGGTGGTCGACCGGGTTCCCGGCGTCCGGCAGTTCCAGCTCGTGCAGACCGCCCCGGCGGAGCTGCGGGTCCGGCTCGCCTACGGCCCCGGAGCCGATATCGAGCGGGTCTGGCGGGAAGTGCAAGCGGGGCTGGCCAAGGCGCTCGGCCCGGACGTCGTGCTCGACCGGGCCCCCGAACCGCCCGAGCAGGGCGTGGGCGGGAAGTTCCGGCCCGTCATCCCGCTTGCCAAGGAGAAGGTCCATGACCACTGACGGACTGCGGGCCCGCAAAAAGGCGCGGACACGGGCGCTGATCCAGCGGCACGCGCTGCGGTTGTTCGCCGAGCAGGGCTACGAAGTGACCACAATGGACCAGATCGCGGCCGCCGCCGAGGTGTCGCCCAGCACCCTGTTCCGCTACTTCCCTGCCAAGGAACAGCTCGTCGTCTCCGACGGTGGCAGCCCGGAACTCGCCGCGGCGTTCCGGGCTCAGCCACTCCAGCTGAGCCCGCTGCGGGCGGTGCGGGGCGCGATCCGGCAGGCCTTCGCCGATCTCCCGGCCGCGGAAACCGCCGAGCGGCGGCAGCGGCAGACGCTCGTGCTCGCCGTGCCCGAACTCTGGACGGCGAGCCTCGGCCACATCCGCGCCACCCAGCGGCTGCTGGCCGAACTCGTCGCCGAACGCACCGGACGCGACCCCGGCGACGAGGAGATCCACAGCTTCGCCGGTGCCGTGTTCGGCGTCCTGCTGGAGGTCTGGCTCCGGTGGGCCGAGGACCCGGACCTCGACGCACTGGCCGCGCTCGACGCGGGTCTCGCCCACCTCGAGCGCGGCTTGGCACTCTAGAGCGTCAGTCCAGTACGCAGAGCACGTCGATCTCGACGAGCAGTTCGCCCGGGAGTCCGACGTAGACAGTCGTGCGCGCCGGGTGCGGTCCTTCGCCGATGAGTTCGTTGTAGACCTCGTTGAACGGCGCGAAGTGCGCGGTGTCGGTGAGGTAGACACGCACCATCACCGCGTCGGCGAGGCTCGAACCGGCCGCCTCGAGCACGGCTTCGATGTTCTTGAACGTCTGCCGGGTCTGGCCGACGACGTCCTCACCGACGACCGCGCCGGTGGCGGGGTCGAACCCGACCTGGCCGGCGACCTGCAGGATGTTTCCCTTGCGGACGGCCTGCGAGAACTTCGCCGGCGGCTTCGGCGCGTTCTCCGTGGAAACTGCCGTCTTGCTCATCAGTGCCCCTTTCGGTTCCCCGTCCATCCACTGTGGACGGAAGCTTCTTCGGTGGCGGCCAGCAGTTCCGGCACGAGCGCGAGCAGGCCGTCGAAGTCGAGCAGCACCTTGGGCACCGACATCGACGCCGCGGCGAGCACTTCGCCGTCCGCTCCCCGGATCGGCGCGGCGACGCAGTGGATGAAGTCCTCGTGCTCGGCGTCGTCCACCGCGTACCCGCGCTCGGCGACGCGGGCCAGCTCGGCCAGGAACGCCTCGGGCGAGGCGATCGTGTTCGGCGTGAGCACGACGTAGTCGATCGACCGCGCGATCTCCTCCCGCCGCGCCGCGGGCATGGCCGCCACCAACACCTTACCCACGGCCGTGCAGTGCAGCGGCGCGCGCTTCCCGATCCGCGAATACATCCGGACCGAATGCCTGCCCTCGTACTTGTCGATGTAGACGACCTCGCCGTCCTCGTAGCTGGCGAGGTGCACGGTGTGCCCGGTGCGCTCGTTCAACGCCGCGAGCGCGGACTGCGCGCTGCGTCGCACGTCGTTGCTCTCCAGCGCCTGGTTCGCGAGGTCGAACAGCGCGCTGCCCAGCCGGTAGTGCCGCGCGCCCTCCCGCCGGACGAAGTGGTGCGACTCCAGCGTGCGCAGCAGCCGCAACACGGTCGACTTGTGCACGCCGATCTCCTCGGCGAGCTGATCGAGCGTCCTCGGTTCCTTCGTCAGCTCGCGCAACAACGTCAACGCCCTATCCAGACTCTGACTCACGCCATCACCCCCGTACCCGTCAGCCGCGCCGCGGCCCAGCTCTCGGCGTCGGCGGTGAGCAGACTGTCCACAACGGACGCTTCGAGCGGCGCGCCGACGTCGTCGTGTGTCAGCAAGGTAGCCGCCGCCTGCAGATGCCCGCGCCGCAACCGGGTCAGCGGATCGGCCCCGGCGAGCGTCGCGGCCAGGAATCCGGCGGCGAAGGCGTCACCCGCGCCGACCGGTTCGACTACGTCCACCCGCAACGCCGGGGAGAACAACGGCTCGGCGTCGCGCTCGACCAGTGTCGCGCCGCGCTCGCCGTGCTTGACGACCAGCGTGTCCGGCCCCGGCAGCAGGGCTCGCAGCTGGGCCGGATCGCCCGTGCCCCAGACCTTTCGTGCCTCGTCATCCCCGGTGAGCACGATGTCGGCGGAGCCTGCCAGCTCCGCGAGCAGCGACACGTCCCGGCCCGCCGCCCACAGCGCGGGCCGGTAGTTGACGTCGAAGGAAACGCGCGTGTCCCCGCGCGGCGCGGCAAGCAGCGCACGCACCAGTTCGAGGCAGGAGTCCGACAGCGCCGGGGTGATGCCGGACAGGTGCAGCACCCGGACGTCGGCGAGGTCGACGCGGTCGAGCACGTCGGGACCCATCGCCGAGGCGGCCGAGCCCGCGCGGTAGTACCGCACCGGGCTGCCCTGCGCGCCGGATTCCTTGAGGTAGAGCCCGGTCGGGCGCGCCGGATCGACGGCGACGCCGCTGACGTCGACCCCCGCGGCCGCGATCTCCCGCACCATCGCGCGGCCGAACGGATCGTCACCGACCGCGCTCACCCAGCCACTGGACACGCCGAGGCCGGGCAGATGACAGGCCACATTGGACTCGGCGCCGCCGATCGTGCGCAGCCAGGTGCGCACGTCCTCGGGCGGCCCGGGTTCGGCGGGCACGAACAGCGCCATCGACTCGCCAATGCACAGCACGTCCGGCGCGCATGTCACGTCCTGATCTCCTGTCGTTCTTCCGCCGTTGACCTCTCGCGGGACGGATGCTACACCTAACCCACGCATTCTGCGCAACGCTCGTTGCAAGGTACGCAACGGCACGGACAACCGAGGTGGTCACTGATGTCCCCCGAGAACCCCGCCTGCACCATGGACGCCGCCGCGCTGGCGGCCGTGGCCGAGGAGCGGATCGACTGGCGGTTCCGCTCGGTGTCCCCCGCGCTCGCCGGACTCACTCTCGCCGAAGCGGCCCAACGCCGCGCGCGGTTGTTCGACGACGGCTTCTTCGGCCCGTTCGTGGTGCTCGACGCCGAAGCGCTGGAACACAACCTCGCCACGATGGCGGACTGGTGCGCCGCACGCGGAGTCGTCCTGGCACCGCACGGGAAGACGACCATGGCGCCGCAGCTGTTCGCGCGTCAGATCGCGCACGGCGCCTGGGGCATCACCGCGGCGAACGCCGGGCACGTCCGGATCTACCGCGCGTTCGGGGTGTCCCGCATCCTGCTGGCCAACCAGCTGCTCGACCCCGCCGGGCTCCGCTGGGTCGCCGCCGAGCTCGCCGCCGATCCGGCGTTCGAGTTCGTGTGCTGGGTCGATTCGGTGCGCGGCGTCGAGCTGATGACCGAGGCGCTCGCCGGGACGAAGCGTCCGGTGGACGTGCTGGTCGAGCTGGGCGCGGATGGCGGCAGGACCGGCGTGCGGGACCAGGAAACCGCACTCGCGGTGGCCGAAGCCGTGCACGCGAGCCCCGTGTTGCGGCTGCGCGGCACCGGTGGCTACGAGGGCGCGTTGTCGCACGGCACGGACGACGCGTCGCTGGCCAAGATCAGTTCCTATGTGGACACTCTCCGCGACGCGGTGATCTCCTTCGCGGACAAGGGTTTGCTCGACGACGCCGGACAGGTGATCGTCACCGCCGGTGGGAGCGCGTACTTCGACAGGGTCGCCGACGAGCTGACGAAACCCTGGCCGGACGGGCTCGACGTGCTCCCGGTGTTGCGCAGCGGCGCGTACGTGACGCACGACGACGGGTTCTATCGCGAGATCTCCCCACTCGGCGGCCATCCGCGCATCGCGGACGTCCCGCCGTTCCGCCCCGCGCTGCGTGCCTGGGCGCAGGTGACGTCGAAGCCGTCGGACGAGCTGGCGCTGCTGACGATCGGCAAGCGCGACGCCTCCTTCGACGAGGGCATGCCCGAACCGCAGTTGCACCGGACTGCGGACGGCAAGATCGCCGAGCTGACCGGGCACACCGTCACCAAGCTCAACGACCAGCACGCGTTCCTCGCTCTGCCCGCGGGGTCCGGGATCGAGGTCGGCGACTGGGTCGCGCTGGGGCTTTCGCATCCGTGCACGGTGTTCGACAAGTGGCCGCTGCTTCCGGTGGTGGACACCGACGGCGAGACGGTCATCGACTTCGTCCGCACCCACTTCTGAGGCGGGGCAATGGACATCGTCATCCGCGGGGCGCTCGTCGCCGACGGCACCGGCGACCCGCTCACCCGCCACGACGTCGGCATCACCGGCGGCCGGATCGCGAGTGTCGCCGAGGCCGGGTCGCTGGCCGGGCGGCGGCACATCGACGCCGACGGGCTCGTCCTCGCGCCCGGGTTCATCGACATGCACTCGCACTCCGACCTGCAATTGCTGGCCAACCCGGATCATCTGGCGAAGCTGTCGCAAGGGGTGACCACCGAGGTCCTCGGCCAGGACGGGCTCTCCTACGCCCCGGTCGACGACGCGACGCTCGAAGCGCTGCGCCAGCAGCTCGCGGGCTGGAACGACGACCCGGCCGGGTTCGACTGGAACTGGCGATCGGTCGGCGAGTACCTCGACCGGCTCGACCAGGGCGTCGCCGTCAACGCCGCCTACCTGGTCCCCCAGGGCACGGTGCGGATGCTCGCGCTCGGCTGGGCGGACCGGCCCGCCACCGAGGCGGAGCTGAACCGGATGAAAGAACTGGTCGCGACCGGCCTCGACGAGGGCGCGGCCGGGATGTCCTCCGGGCTGACCTACACGCCGGGCATGTACGCGGACACGGAGGAACTGGTCGAACTGTGCCGTGTCGTCGGTGAGCTGGGCGGGTTCTACAGCCCGCACCACCGCAGCTACGGCCGGGGCGCGCTGGAGGCGTTCGCGGAGATGATCGACGTCTCGCGGCGGTCGGGGTGCCCACTGCACCTGGCGCACGCGACGATGAACTTCTCGGTGAACAAGGGCAAGGCGCCGCAGCTGCTGTCCCTTTTGGACGAAGCGCTCGACGACGGCTGCGACATCACCCTCGACACCTACCCGTATCTTCCTGGCGCCACCTACCTTTCCGCACTGCTGCCGAGCTGGGCCACCGAAGGCGGCTTGGACGCGACGATCGCTCGCCTGTCCGATGTGGACATCCGGGAGCGGATCCGCGCGGAGATCGAGGAGTCCGGTTCGGACGGTGCGCACGGCGTGCCGATCGACTGGGACAGCATCGAGATCAACGGCGTGCGACGCGCGGAAAACGCTTTCCTCGTCGGGCACAGTGTCGCCACTTCGGCTCGCGCCGCGGGAAAACCTCCGGCGGAGCTGTACTTCGACGTCCTGCTCGACGAACGGCTCGGCACGTCGTGCCTGATGCACGTCGGGCACGAGGAGAACGTCCAGGCGATCATGCGGCACCGCACGCACACCGGCGGAAGCGACGGCCTGCTCGTCGGCGCCCGGCCACACCCGCGTGCCTGGGGCACCTTCCCCCGTTACCTCGCCCGCTACGTCCGCGAACTGGGCGTGCTCGACCTCGCCGAGTGCGTGGCGCACCTGACCGGGCGCGCGGCGCAACGGCTGCGGCTGACCGATCGCGGGCTGGTCCGCGCCGGCTACGCCGCCGACCTGGTGCTGTTCGACCCCGAGTCCGTTCAGGACACCGCGACCTTCGACGACCCGCGGCAGCCCGCCGCCGGAATCCCCCACGTCTTCGTCAACGGCGTCGCCGCCATCGACGACGGTCACCCCACCGGCGCGCTCGCCGGTCATTCACTGCGCAATCCCGGGAGACGCCGATGATCCACTGGCTCCAAGCCACCACCCCCGGTCTGCTGACCCTGGCCGCCGCGTCCATCGCGGTCCTGCTCGTGCTCATCATCCGGTTCAAGGTGGAACCGTTCATCGCGCTGATCGTGGTCGGCCTGCTGACCGCGCTCGCCGCGGGCGTCCCGGTGGGGACACTGGTAGGTACCGCGCAGAAGACGTCGGATTCCTTGCTGGAGAAGGGTTTTGGCGGGATTCTCGGCCATATCACCGCGATCGTCGGGCTGGGCACATTGCTCGGCGCGATCCTGGAGAAATCCGGGGGCGCGCGGGTGCTGACCACCGCGCTGCTGCGGTCCTTCGGCGAGAAGCGGGCGCCGCTCGCGATGGGCATCGCCGGGCTCATCTTCGGTATCCCGGTCTTCTTCGACATCGGGATCTTCGTGCTGGCGCCGCTGGTCTACGCCGCCGCGAAGCAGGGCGGCCGCTCGATCGTGCTGTACTGCATGCCGCTGCTGGCCGGGCTTTCCATCACGCACGCCTTCCTGCCACCGCACCCCGGCCCGGTCGCGGCCGCCGGGCTGCTGCACGTCGATCTCGGCTGGGTCATCCTGATGGGCGCGGTCTGCGGGATCCCGGCATGGTTCATCGGCGGTGTCCTGTATTCGAGCTGGATCGGCAAGAAGGTCGACGTCCCGCTCGCGGAGGACTTCGCGAAGCTCGCGGGCGAGGGCGAGGAGGTCGAAAACCCGCCGTCGCTCGGGCTCGTCAGCTCCATCATCGCGGTGCCTATGGTGCTGATCCTGATCGGCACGTTCGGGAGCATCTGGCTGCCGAAGGGCTCTGTCGCGGCCGGGATCGCCGCGTTCGCCGGCACACCCGCCGTCGCGCTGACCATCGCGGTACTGCTGGCGTCGTGGCTTCTCGGGACGCGCCGCGGCATGACCGGCAAGGCGCTGGCCGAGCTGTCTTCGGCGTCCCTGCGGCCCGTCGCGATGATCCTGCTCGTGATCGGCGCCGGCGCGTTCTTCGGCGCGGTGCTGTCCGCGACGGGCATCGGCAAGGCCGTGGCCGGTTCGCTCGGCGACGCGGGGCTGCCGGTGATCCTGTCCGCGTACGTGATCAGCTGCGGCCTGCGGATCGCGCAGGGTTCCGCGACCGTCGCGATCGTGACGACCGGCGGGATCATCGCCCCGACGGTGGCCGAACTGCACTACTCCCAGGCCCAGCTCGCACTGCTCGTCGTCGCGATCTCGGCGGGGTCCATCATCGCCTCGCACGTCAACGATGGCGGTTTCTGGATCGTTTCGCGGTACTTCGGGCTGTCCGTGGCCGACACCCTCAAGACGTGGACGGCCTTGGAAACAGTCCTTTCCGTTTCGGGTTTCGGCGTGGCAGCATTGCTCATGGCCGTGGTCTAAACCACTCACGCCAGGTGCACACCTACCACTGGGAGACGACACGATGGCTGGGCTTTCTCGACGTACCTTCCTCGGCGGCGTCGGCGCCGCCGGACTCGGCACCGTCCTCGGCGCGCAGTTCGCGAACACGGCGAACGCGACGACCACGACGGCCGACGCCTGCGTCGCCGACCCGACGGCGTATATCGGCAGCTACACCAGCGCTTCGCCGGCCGGGCACGGGCTCGACGTCTCGGGCCGCGCCGGCACCGCGCCCGCGCTCAAGCCGGTCAAGACCGTGCCGGGTGTCCCGGACGCGTCGTGGTTCGACCTGAGCAGGGACCGGCGCACGCTCTACGTGACCAACGAGGGCGAACCGAACGGCAAGGTCTCCGCGCTGAACGTCGACAACCCGGCGAAGCCCCGGTTGCTGGGCGCCGTGTCGTCGAAGGGCAGCGCGCCCACCCACCTTTCCGTGCACCCGAGCCAGAAGTACGTGCTGGCGGCCAACTACGGGACCGGAACCGTCGTGGTGCTGCCGATCCTCGCCGGAGGCAAGCTCGGCGAGGCGACCGATCTGGTGAAGCACGTCGGCGCGGAGCGGGAAGCGCACGCCCACCAGGTGATCAGCGATCCGACCGGGCGGTGGGTGCTCTCGGTGGACCTCGGCGCCGATTCGGTCTACGTCTACAAGCTGAACCTCGGCACCGGGAAGCTGACGCTGAACCAGCAGCTCAAGCTGCCCTCCGGGGCCGGGCCGCGGCATCTGGTGTTTCACCCGAACGGCCGCTACGCCTACATCGTCGGCGAGCTGCGTCCCGAGGTCACGGTCGCGGGCTGGGACGCCGCCGCGGGCAAGCTCACCGCGTTGTCGGTGGTCCCGGCCGTGCCGCCGGGCAGCACCGGCGACCTGTACCCCGGCGAGATCATCACCTCGCGGGACGGCCGGTTCGTCTACGCCACCGTCCGCGGGCCGAACACGCTCGCCACGTTCACCACCGCCGACGGTGGGAAGACCTTGAAGCTCGTGTCCACTGTGGTCAGTGGGGGCAACTGGCCACGCCACGTCGCACTCGACGCGACCGAAAAATGGTTCTACGTCTCGAACCAGCGCTCCGGCACCGTCACCTGGCTCCCCCGTGACCCGGCGACCGGCCTGCCGGGCGCGGTCGCCGGTTCACTCGCCGTTCCGTCGGTGAACTCCGTGTTCTTCGCCTGATCCGGCTTTCCGATCCAGCAACGCCGCTGATTTTCTGGAGGATTGATGAGATTCCGCCGTACCCTCACCGGGCTGGCCGCCGTCGGCCTGCTCGCCGGCTGCGCGCCAGCGCAGTCCGGCCCCGCCGGTTCGGGCGGGGACGAGAAGACCGGCACCGTACGGGTCTGGCTCTTCGACGAGGCCAACCGGGCGCCCAAGGAGGCCGCGGTCAAGGAGGCGATCGCGGAGTTCAAGGCCGCGCATTCCGGCGCCGAGGTCGACGTGCAGTGGGTCCCGGTCGAGGGTCGGGCGGACAAGTTCTCCGGCGCGTTCAACGATCCGTCGAACGCGCCCGACGTCGCCGAGTTCGGCAACACCGACGTGGCCAGCTACGCGACCACGGGCGCGTTGTCGGACCTCGGCGCGGATCTCGCGTCGTGGCCGGAGGGCAAGGATCTCATCCCGTCCGTGCTGGACACCGCGAAATCCGGCGGGAAGACCTACGGCCTGCCGTGGTTCACCGGTATCCGCGCGCTGTACTACCGCACCGACGTCTTCACCGAACTCGGCATCCAGCCGCCCAAGACGCTCGCCGAGCTGACCGAGGCCGCGCGCAGGATCCGGAGCGCGAAACCGGATATGTACGGGATCTCGGTCGGTGGCAAGTACACCTACGCGATGCTCCCGTTCCTGTGGGCATCCGGTGGCGAACTGGCCAAACAGGACGGTGCGAAGTGGACGTCCACTGTGAACTCCGAGCAGGCGAAGGCGGGCGTCACCACGTACGCGAACCTGCTCAAGGACGACATCTGCCCGCCGGCGCAGTGCGCGAACCTCACCGGCACGCAGAGCGTGCAGGCCTTCGCGGGCGGCAAGGCCGGGATGACCATCGGCGGTGACTTCAACCGCAAGGCCGTCGACCAGGGCGCGGTCAAGGGCAAGTACGCGGTCATCCCGATTCCCGGCACGCAGGCGGGGGCGACCGCGCCGGCGTTCGCGGGCGGCAACCTGCTCGGCGTGTTCGGCGCGAGCAAGCGTCACGGGCTCGCGGTCGACTTCGTGAAGCTGCTGGGCGGCGCGAAGTACCAGGAGAAGATGTACACCGCGATGGGGAACCTGCCGACGCTCAAGGGCGTGCAGGAGAAGCTCGCCGCGAACGACGCCTTCCTGAAGCCGTTCGTCGACAGCATCCAGGCGGGCACCAAGTTCGTGCCGAGCACCCCGGCGTGGTCCAAGATCGACAGCCAGAACGTGCTGCCCACCGCGGTCCAGCAGATCGCGACCGGGGCGAAGGATCCCGCGGCCGCGCTGGCCGGGGCGGCCGAGGCGATGAACAAGGCGTTCGGGTAGGCGATGGTCACCCAGCAACTGCCGGTCGCCGTCCCGGCACCGCCGCCCGCGTCCGCGAAACCGCGCGGGCGGCGCCGGGACGGCCGGGCCGCCGCGCTCTACCTCGCCCCGGCGGGGATCCTGCTCGCCGCGGTCCTCGTGTACCCGATCTACCAGCTGGTCGTGATCTCGTTCTACGACTACGGGCAGCCCCAGGCCGCGGGCACCGCCCCGCTGGTGTTCCTCGGCGTCGCCAACTACACCGAACTGCTGGCCAACCTGCAGTTCTGGAGCGTGCTCGGCAAGACCGTCGGATTCGGCGCGGTGTGCGTGGTGGGCGGGCTGGTGGTCGGCACCGGACTCGCCGTGCTCGCCAGCCGCGTCCGGGCGCTGCCCAGGATCCTGCTGTTCCTCGCGGCGCTCGGCGCGTGGGCGACGCCCGCGATGGCCGGATCGTATGTCTGGCTGTTCCTGTTCGACACCGATTTCGGGATCGTCAACGAGGTGCTCTCGGGCCTCGGCTTCAGCTCGATGGCCCACCACTCGTGGACCTTTGGCACGCTCGACGCCTTCGGGCTGGTAGCCGCCGAGGTGATCTGGTGCTCGTTCCCGTTCGTCATGGTGACGATGTACGCGGGCATCAAAGGCATTCCCGAGGAGGTGCTGGAGGCCGCATCGCTGGACGGCGCGTCCTCCTGGCGGACGACCCGGTCGGTGATCCTGCCGATGGTGCGGCCGCTGCTGATGATCGCGACTATCCAGTCGATCATCTGGGACTTCAAGATCTTCACCCAGATCTACGTGATGACCAACGGCGGCGGCGTGGCCGGGCGCAACCTCGTGCTCAACGTCTACGCCTACCAGCAGGCCTTCGCCGGGCAGGAATACGGGCTCGGGTCGGCGATCGGAGTCGTGATGACGCTGTTGCTCCTGTCGATCACCGGGCTCTACGTCCGGTCGCAGCGCCGGAGCGCGGCATGGGTGTGATGCCACTGCGTTCGACAGCACTGCGTGCGGCGAAACCGCGTCGCGTCCGGCGTCCCGGCAGGCTGATCGCCGAGATCGTCACCGTGGTGATCGCCGGGATGATCGCGTTCCCGCTATACTGGATGGTGCTCTCGGCGTTCAAACCGGCGGGCGAAATCCAGTCCGCGCACCCGAAACCGTGGACGTTCGCGCCCACATTCGACAGTTTCACCCGGGTGCTCACGGTGTCCGGCTTCGGGCGGTTCTTCCTCAACAGCCTGCTCGTCGCGGTCGTCGTGGTGGTGTTGTCGCTGCTGCTGTCGTTCCTGTCCGCGGTCGCGCTGACCCGGTTCCGTTTCAAGGGACGCACCGTGCTGCTGATCATGATCCTGGTGGCGCAGATGGTCCCGGTGGAAGCGCTGACGATCCCGCTGTTCTTCCTGATGCGCTCGATCGGCGGTGTCGTCCCGTCCTTCGGGCTCAACGAACTGGGCTCGCTGGTGCTGGTGCACCTGGCGTTCAGCCTGCCGCTGGCGATCTGGATGCTGCGCGGGTTCGTCGCGGCGGTGCCGGTCGAACTCGAAGAGGCCGCGAAGCTCGACGGCGCTTCGCGGATGCGGTTCACCTGGCAGATCCTGTTCCCGCTGGTGGCACCCGGGCTGGTCGCGGTCAGCGTGCTGGCATTCATCCACGCCTGGAACGACTTCCTGTTCGCGAAGACGTTCATCATCTCCAAGACCGAAAACCAGACGTTGCCGCAGGCGATCCTGGTGTTCTTCAAGCCGGAGGACACCGACTGGGGCGCGGTGATGGCGTCCTCGACCCTCATGACGATCCCGGTACTGGTCTTCTTCATCTTCGTCCAGCGACGCCTGGTCTCCGGACTGGGCGGCGCGGTGAAAGGCTGACATGCACGGATTCGAAACCCTGCTCCCCCGCCCGGTCTCGGTGACCCCGCTGCCCGGCGAATGCGCGTGGCCCGCCGAGGTCACCGTGCGATCCGGGGCGGATCTTCCCGCCGAGGGCTACCGGCTGGAAATCGACCCCGGCGGCGTCACGTTGCACACCGCCGACGCGGCGGGCGAAGTGTACGGGCGGCAGACGCTGCGCCAGCTCGCCGGGCCGGCCGCGTTCCGCGCCGCCGACATCCACAGTGGACCGTCCACTGTGCCCTGTGGAGTGATCGAGGACCATCCCCGCTACGGCTGGCGCGGCTGCCTGTTCGACGTCGCGCGGAACTTCCGGACCAAGGCGGAGGTGCTGCGGTTCATCGATCTCCTCGCCGCGCACAAGCTCAACGTGCTGCATTTCCACCTGACCGACGACCAGGGCTGGCGGATCGAGGTGCCGGAGTTCCCCCGGCTGACCGAGATCGCCTCCTGGCGGCGGTCGTCGATGGTCGGACGGCACGACGGCCCGGAGCGCGACGGCCGTCCGCACGGCGGCTTCTACACCACCGACGATCTGCGGGAGATCGTCGCCTACGCGGCGGCGCGCGCGATCACCGTCGTGCCCGAGATCGACGTCCCCGGCCACGCGCGGGCCGCGATCACCGCCTATCCGGAACTCGGGCCCGAATCGGCAACCCCTTGGGAGGTCTGGACTTCCTGGGGTGTCAGCACGTCGCTGCTCAACCCCGTCGAGTCTACTTTGGACTTCTTCCGCCGGGTTTTCGACCACGTCCTGGACGTCTTCCCGTCCGAGGTCATCTGCGTCGGCGGTGACGAGGTCCCCGGCGCGACGGCGGCCCACGGCCGCTTCGTCGCGGACCTGGCGCGGTACCTGACCTCCCGGGGACGTCGCGCGCACGGCTGGGACGAAGTCCTCGACTCCGACGACCTGCCACCGATGGTGATCGGGGCGTGGCGGGACGAGGCCGCGGGCATCAAGGCGGCCGAGGCGGGCCACGACGTCGTGCTGTGCCCCGAGGACCGGGTCTACCTCGACCACCGGCAGTCGGATCATCCGGACGAGCCGATCCCGGTCGGTTTCGTGCAGACGCTCGAGCACATGTACGGGTACGAGCCCGCACTGGACGGGCCGCGGATGCTCGGCGTGCAGGCGCAGCTGTGGAGCGAGCATCTGGACACCGTGCGACGGGCGGACTACGCCGCGTTCCCCCGGCTGTGCGCGATCGCCGAGGTCGCTTGGAGCCCGGCTGGACGGGACTTCGCCGAATTCCTGCCGCGCCTGCGGGATCACCACCTGCCACGGCTCGACGCGCTCGGTGTCGAGTACCGGCCGCTCGACGGGCCGCACCCGTGGCAGATGCGCCCTGGCGTCCCGGGCCGTCCGCGCTGATCCCGCAATAGGCCCGCGTGCTGGCCTTTTGAAGGCCACCTTGAGGGACTCTAACGCCCTCAAGGTGGCCTTCAGAGGCCGTCGGGTGAGGCGGGTTCGACCCATTGCAGATGTGCGGTCACGTTCGCGGGCCTGCCGAACCAGCGCAGCGCACGTTCCGGCGCGCGGAGCGTCAGCCGGCGGCGACCGTCGAGCGTGACCACCTCGGCGCGGTTCTCGAACGCCATCCCCCACGCCCCGACCCTGGCGTCCACCCGATCGCCGTACACCTGCACCACCGCGAACAGCCGGGGCGCGTCCTCGGCCACCATCTCCGCCACCGCCTCGTCGAACTCCTCGGGCGTGTCGAGCGGATCGAACACCTCTCCCGGGATGTCCCCCGCTTGCCCGGAATCGGCCTGGTCCTCGATCATCGCTACCTCCTCCATCGCGACGCGCCCAGCACGCGTCCTCCCTGACCCGGCCCCGATCGCCGAGTAGTGTCCCGCACCACAGAGATCCGGGTCACAGTGACTGTACTACAATCTGAGCATGCTCAAACTGGGCCCACTAAAAATGGAGAGGCCGCGATGACGTCAGGACATAGCCCCACCGCGCTCAAGTGGTGGTTCGCCATGGAGATGCGGCGCATGCGCGACAGCGCGGGCCTCACGCGAGACGAGGTCGCGCGGGCGGTCAAGGGCAGCGTGCCCGCGGTCGGCCACATCGAGGCGGGACGTTCGCTGCCGAAACCGCTGGAACTGGACAAGATGCTGGAGATCTTCGGCCAGTCCGAGCGCGCGGACTTCTTCCATGATCTGCGGGCGCGGGCGAAGCGCGGCAAGGACTGGTGGATCGGCTTCGAGCCGTCGATCCGCGCCTACTTCAACCTGTTCCTCGGCCTGGAATCCTCGTCGCCGCAGATCGAGAGCTGGGACGCGCTCGTGCCGCCCGGCCTGTTCCAGACGCCGGAGTACGCCGAAGCAGTCATCCGCGCCGGACGCTCCGGCATGCCCGTCAAGGAGGTTCGGCGGCTGGTCGAACTACGGATGACCCGGCAACGCGAAGTCCTGGAGCGCGAGCAACCCGCGAAGGTCTGGAGCGTGATCGACGAAGCCGCGCTCCGGCGTGTCGTCGGCAGCCCCGAGGTGACGAAGGCCCAACTGGAGCGGCTCGCGACGCTAGCCGAACGCCCCGGCATCGACTTGCAGATCCTTCCGCTGGGTGCGGGCGCGCATAATGGCACCGAGGGCACCTTCACCATCCTGACGGCACCGCCGGAGCTGGCGAACTATCCGGGCTGCGTCTACGTGGAAACCCTTGTCAGGGGCTACTACTACGAGGAACTGGAGGAAATCACCCAGTACCGTAATGCCCTGACGCGCCTGCGCGTGCAGGCCACCAAACCGAAGGACTCCCCCACCCTCCTCCGCCGGATAGCAAAGGATCTGCGATCACCATGACCCACCAGGACCCGGCCACCGCTCTCACCGTCGCGACCGACTGGCACAAGGCCAGCTACAGCCAGGGGCAACAGAACGGCTGCGTCGAGGTCGGCACCGTCCCCGGCCTGGTCGGCGTCCGGGACACCAAACTCGGCACCGCCAGCCCCATCCTCGCCTTCGCCCCCGCCTCTTGGACCGCCTTCCTCACCGACATCCGCACCCGCTGACCCCGGCCATGAGCACCGTCGAACTGGACGGAACGCGCGTACACAACAACGCCGATTTTCATCGTGAGCTGTCCAGGCTGCTCGATTTCGGGCCGTACTACGGGCACAACCTCAGCGCGCTGTGGGATCGGCTCAGCAGGGACGTCGAACGTCCGGTGCACCTCGTGTGGCGGGACGCAGAAGCCAGCAAGGCCGCGCTCGGCGATTCACCCTTCGACGCCATCCTCCGGATACTGGAGGACGCCGCCGAAGAAGATCGCCACTCACCACACCCCGAGCGGTTCACCTACGAACTCGCCTGATCGGAGCCCCCGCGGCGATCGACGGCGGCCTGGAACTCTTCGAAATCCTTCCTGCGCCAGGACAGTGCGCCGGATTCGAGTTCGGCGACCACCGAGTCCACCCAGCGCAGCTCGGCGCCCGTGACCGCCCGGACGTATTCCGTCTCCAGCATCGACGCGCGGGGTACCGGCATGCCCGCGACCTCGGACTCGAGTGCGGCGTCCAGTTCGGCCAGCCGGTGGACGAGCTGCTCCCGGCGCCGGACGAGCTGCTCGCGGACGAACCGCGGGGTGAAGGCCGGGGCGAACGACAGCGCCGCCGGGAACTCCGGGAACTCGTTGCGCGGCAGGGAAAGTATCTCGCCCATCCACTGTTCGAGTGCCGCCCTCCCCGCTTCGGTCGTCCGATACGTGGTGCGCTCGGGGTACTGCTGATCCCGGCCGGTGCCCTCGACGGCGATCAGGCCCGCGTCGTGCAGCCTGGTGATCATCTTGTACAGGCTCGCCCGCTGGCCGACGTTGATGACCTCGTCCTTCCCCCACTGCTTGATGAGCTGCTGCATGCCGTACGGGTGCAGCGGCGTGGCTTCGAGCATCCCGAGGATGGCGAGCGCGAGCGGGGAGCGGCGGAACGTGGTCGGCATGCCGTACAACTTATACTAGTTGACAGTACACTAGTAGCTAAGTAACTATTGCCGAGGGCGTCCGCCAGGGGCTCCGCCCGACTTCACCACCACCTACAGGGGGAACAGCTGTGCACGTACTCGTCATCGGCGCGGGCACCGGGGGACTGTGCCTCGCGCAGAAACTCAAGCGCGCGGGCATCTCCGTCGCGGTCTACGAACGCGATCGCACCCGGACGGACGGCCTCTTCGGCTTCCGCGTCGGCATCTCCCCCGACGGCTCGCGTGCTCTGCGCGCCTGCCTTCCACCGGAGTTGCACGACACGTTCCGCGCCACCGCGGCTATCACGCCGCGCTACCTCAACATGCTCACCGAACAACGCCGTGAGCTGCTCAGCATCGACAACGCCGGGATGGGCACGGTCGAGGACGAGCACTCGGTGAGCCGGATGACCTTGCGTCAGCTCCTGCTCACCGGCGTCGAAGACGTCGTGCACTTCGACAAGAAGTTCACCCGCTGCGAACGCAACGACGACGGCACCGTGACCGCCTGGTTCGCCGACGGAACTTCCGCGACGGGGGACGTCCTCGTCGGCGCGGACGGCACGGGCTCACCGGTACGACGCCAGTACCTGCCACACGCCACGCTGCGGGAAACCGGGCTGTTCGGCATCACCGGCAAACTGCCGCTGACCGAGCAGACCGCGAAGCTGCTCACCCCCAAGATCCACCGCGGCGTCTCCATGGTGTTCGGCCCGCGCGGGGACAGCGCGATCATCCACGTGATGGAGTTCAACTGGAACGAACGGGGAGAGGTCAAACACGGCATCGGCGGCAACGACGCGCAGCTGCTCGCCCGATGGCCGGGGCTGCAGTTCGACAACACCCGCGACTACATCATGCTCGGCTTCGGCTCGCACCGGCGCTATCTGCCGGAGAACTTCATGGACCTGGACGGGCCCGCGTTGCACCGGATCCTGCGGGAACGCACCGCGAGCTGGCATCGAGACCTCCGCACGCTCTTCGAACTCGTCGACACCACGACCTGCTTCCCGCTCAACATCCGCACCACCGAACCGGTCGCCCCATGGGAGACCACCAACGTCACCCTGATCGGCGACGCGATCCACACCATGACTCCCGGCTTGGGCGTCGGCGCGAACACCGCTCTGCGTGACGCCCGCATTCTCGGCGAAAACCTCGTCGCCGCAAGGGATTCCGGAAGGTCGGCGCTCGACGCGATCAGGGACTACGAAGAGCGGATGCACGGCTACGCGTGGGACGCGGTCAAGAAGTCGCTCGAACGCTTCGACGGCGAATCCGCGGTCTACAAACCGGGTATTGGCCGGCTCGCGCAGGCCGGGATGCGCACCGGGCTGCGCCTGGTCAACCACTTGCCACCGGTCAAGCGCCGGATGGCCGCGGCGCAGGGAGCCGAACGCGGCCACAACCGTGCCGGGGAGAGTACGCCCTGATCAGAGCGGGTTGACCTCCAGTGTGCTGGAGGTTCGATCATGGCCGGATGAGTACTTGGATCTGCGACGGCTGCGGCCTGGAACACCCGGAATCCCCGGAGCCGCCACCGCGCGACGGCTGTGTTTTCGACCGGGGCGAGGTGACCATCGAGGAACGAGGCGACCTCGGCCCGCACGGGCAGCACTGGGTGACGCACGAAGAACTGTCCGCGCAACCGCACGAAACCGTGCGTCGCTCCCATGGCCGCGGCCTGCACAGCCTGCGGCGCGAACCGCGGTTCGCCATCGGTCACTGGTCCTTCCTCGTGCAGACCCCGCACGGCAATCTGCTCTGGGACCCGCCCGCGTACCTCGACGAGCAGGTGCTCGGTCTGGTGCGCGAACTCGGCGGGGTCTCGGTGATCGCGACGAGCCATCCGCACATGTTCGCCGCGCAGGTCGCGTGGAGCCACGAGTTCGGGCGCGTGCCCGTTCTGGTCAACGCCGACGACGAGGAATGGGTGCCCCGGCACGACCCGGTGATCGAGTACTGGAAGGAGCACGCGGAACCGCTGCCCGGACTCGAACTGATCCAGGTCGGCGGGCATATGCGGGGCAGTTCGATCGCGCGCACGAGCGACGGCACGCTGCTGGTCGGCGACTCGATCAGCGGCGTCCCGAAGCATCCGGCGTGGGTCTCGTTCACCCGGAACTTCCCCAAACTCGTGCCGCTCTCCCCCGCCGTGGTGCGCCGGATCGTCGATCGGCTCGACGCCTGGGAGTACGACCGGCTCTACACACTCGGCGGCGACGGCATCGACCGCGACGCCAAGCAGGTCGTGCACCGTGCCGCGGAAAGCCACATCCGGTGGGCGAGCGGGGAGTTCGACCACCTGACCTGAACGCGCGAGATCGAAGCCGCTGAAGGACGCCTTCAGAGCGTTCGGTGCACTGAAAGCGTCCTTCAGCACAGGTCGGCGCCGGCGCCCCGAAATTCGCCCGTCCGCGCGGCAACCTCCCGGTCGTGACGTGCGTTACCCCCATGTTCGACGCGTGGCGGGCGTGGGGTGCCCGGCCGGAACCCCTTGCCCGGACGCGTATTCCACCGCAACCGTATTCGGGGGTTCTTGCATGCTGCCCACAATTACCCTACACACCAAGAGATCCAGCACTGGCCGAAGAACGAGACTGCTACTCGCCGCAGCCGCGATCCTCGGCGCCACGGCGGCAGGCGCGGTTCCCGCGCAGGCCGCTCCCGCCACCAATTCGATACCGAACCCGGCTGCGGGACACAACATTTCCGACCGCGTCGACACCGACGGCGTGACCTACACCCGCACGCTGACCCCGACGCTGACGTTCCGCCCGACCGATCCGGACGGCGGACCGCTCACCGCGGTCTTCTACGTCTACGACCGCGACACGATGATCGCGGACAACTGGGTATGGAATGTGCCGTCCGGTTCCATCGCGCAGTGGACGGTCCCCGCCGGACTGTTGCAGCAGGGTCACACCTATCGGTTCCGCGCCACCACGTTCGACGCGGAAAACGCGCTCGCCGACGACGCGTGGGTCAATCTGCAGTCGGTGTACAGCGGCCAGATGGCCGACGTCGCGGCCTGCGAAGTCGGCAACGGGACCCGGGTCCAGCAGTGGCCCGCGAACGGCGCGGACTGCCAGAAGTTCTTCCCCTGGGGCACCGGCGACGGCTATTACCAGTTCCAGGCCAAGCATTCCGGCCAGGTCCTGGACAACACCGGCTGCCGTGTCGACAACGGAAATCCGGTGACGATGTACGACAAGGTCAACGGTGACTGTCAGAAGTGGACGGTCGAACCGCAGGGCATGGGCAGCGGCGTCTACAAGTTCGCGGTGCGCAACCCCGGCAAGGTGCTGGACCAGGGCTGCTCGACGCGCGCGGGCACGATCCTGATGATCTGGGACCGGCTCGGCGGGGACACCTGCCAGGAGTGGCGGATGCCGACCGCACCCGCCAACGGGGCCACCGTGCAGTGGCTCCAGTTCACGGTGAATCTCAACCCACCGCTGCCGAAACGCTGACAGCGGTCCGTGGCTGCCGGAAGTCCTCCGGCGGCCACGCCCTATCTGAGGTGATACCAGACCTCGGGGCGGCCGACCTGGCCGTACCGGGGTTCGCGCGAGGCGAGCCCGTTGTCCGCCAGGTATTCCAGATAACGCCGCGCGGTGACGCGGGAGGCGCCGATGGCGCTCGCGGCGGCACCGGCGGAAAGCCCGTCGGAGGCCTGGCCGAGTGCCGAGGTGATCGCGTCCAGTGTCTGCGCGCTCATCCCCTTCGGCAGCGCGGGATGTTCGCTGGCGCGCAGGGAACCCAGCGCGCGGTCGATCTCCGCCTGACCGGTCACCTCGCCGGAGGCTTCGTGGAATTCGGCGTACCGTTCGAGCTTTTCCCGCAGTGAAGCGAAAGTGAACGGTTTGAGCAGATACTGCACCACACCGACGGACACCGCCGCCTTGACCAGCGCGAGGTCGCGGGCGGAGGTGACCGCGATGACGTCGATCGGCAGGCCTGCCGCGCGCAGCGACCGGCACACCGCGAGGCCGTGCGTGTCCGGCAGGTAGAAATCCAGCAGTACCAGGTCGACCGGCTCGCGCTCGCAGAAGCGCAGCGCGTCGCCGCCGGAATGCACGACGCCCGCGACGGTGAACCCGGCGAGCCGTTCGACGTACACCCGGTGCGCCTCGGCCGCGACCGGTTCGTCCTCGACCACGAGTACCCGGATCATGCCCCGCCCTCCTGCCGGGGCAGCCGCACGGTGAACGCCGCGCCGCCCTCCCGGCTGATCCCGACCGTCCCGCCGTAGCGGCGGATCGCCTGTCCCACCAGCGCGAGCCCGAGCCCGTGCCCCTCCCCCGCCTTCGTCGACCAGCCGCGCCGGAACATCTCCTCCGCGGCGTCCTCCGGGACCCCTGGACCATTGTCGACCACACGCAGCAGCATCCCCTCCGCCTCCGACCGCGCGGTGACGACCACCGCGGGACGTACTCCCGAAGCGTGGGTGGCGGCCGCTTCGATCCCGTTGTCGATCAGGTTCCCGAGGATGGTGACCAGGTCGCGGGGCGCGATCCCGGAATCCGTGTCGTCGATGACGGTGTCCGGCGTGATGGTGAACTCGACACCGCGTTCGCTCGCCTCGGCGGCTTTTCCCAGCAGCAGGGCGGCAAGCACCGGCTCGGCCACCGCGCCCATCACGCGGTCCGTGAGTTCCTGCGCCAGCGCCAGTTCCGCGGTCGCGAACTCCACGGCCTGCTCGGGTTTCCCGATCTCGACCAGCGACACCACCGTGTGCAGCCGGTTCGCCGCCTCGTGGGCCTGCGAGCGCAACGCCTCGGTGAGTTCCCGGACCGCGGTGAGTTCGCCGGTAAGCGCTTGCAGTTCGGTGTGGTCGCGCAGCAACACGACAGTGCCCTGCGCCCGGCCGCTCGCGCTCACCGGCGTCGTGCTGACCACCAGCACCCGGGTATCGGTGACGTGGAGTTCGTCGGTGAGCGCCTCGACCGAGGTGAGGGCCGCCGTCAGGCTCGGGGACAACTCGAGCTCGTCCAGCCCGCGTCCGGTCGGATCGGCGGACAGGCCCAGCAGGGCACGCGCGCCGTCGTTGCACAGCCGGACCCGGCCGTCGCGGCCGACCAGCAGCACGCCCTCGCGCACAGCGTGGAGGACGGCCTCGTGGTACTCGAACAGGTTACTCAGCGCGTCCGGCGCGATCCCGCGCGTCTGACGCCGCAGCCGGGTGCTGATGAGCCACCCGCCGAGCGCGCCGACCGCCAGAACGGCACCGGCCACCGCGAACAGCGGCACCAGCCGCTCCCGCAGTTCGGCGGAAATCGCCGAGATGGTGATCCCGACCGCCACCAGCGCGACGACCCGGTGGCCCTGGTCGAACACCGGCACCACCGTGCGCACCGACGGTCCCAGCGAACCGGCGTAGACCTCCTGCACGACGCCGCCCTGGCGGGCCTGGTCGATGGAGCCGCGGAAGTGACCGCCGATGAGTTCGGGATTGGGATGCGTGTAGCGGGTCCCGTCCGGGGTCATGATCGTGATGAAGTCGACCTGGGTGTCCCGCTGCACCTGGAGGGACAACGGTTCCAGCACCGCGCTCGGGTCCGGTGTGGACAGTGCGGAAAGGACACTCGTGGAGTCGGCCAGCGTGAACGCCACCGAGCTGGTCTGGTCCCGTGCCCGCTGCCGGGTGGCCCGCTGCGCGTCGAGGACCGCGAAGGTGATGCCGGTGGCGACCAGGACCAGCAGCACGGCCAGTTGCAGCACGAGCAGCTGGCGGGCCATGCTCCACCTGTTCGGCCGGGGTCGCGACGTCGAGGGCACGCGCACATCCCAGCACACGCCATCCCGGCAGGCCGTCCCGGCGGGCATCCGCGGTGCGGTGCTTCCGTTACCGTCTCCCCGGGTCGGTCACCCGATCGTCGTACGAACTCAATGAACACAACCGTGACCCAGCTCATACGATCAACGCATAGTGACCGGCGATTCGAACACCATGAGCTGGAGGCAACGGTGCCGACACCACCGACCCCCGACGCGAAGCCGCGCGGCCGGGACAAGACGCATTACCTGTACCTGGCGGTCATCGTCGCGGTGCTCCTCGGCATCGCCGTCGGCTTCCTGTTCCCGGGTTTCGCCAAGGGGCTCAAGCCGCTGGGCACCGGGTTCGTGAACCTGATCAAGATGATGATCTCGCCGATCATCTTCTGCACCATCGTGCTCGGCATCGGCTCGGTCGCCAAGGCCGCGAAGGTCGGCAAGGTCGGCCTGATGGCGCTCGTCTACTTCGTGGTCATGTCGACGTTCGCGCTGGCCATCGGCCTGATCGTGGGCAACATGCTGCACCCGGGCACCGGGCTGCACCTCACTCCGGCCGCCGTCCAGAGCGCGCACAAACAGGCCACCGGCGGGGAGGGCGGCGTCGACTTCCTCCTCGGCATCATCCCGACCAGTTTCGGCACGGCGTTCACCTCGGGACAGGTGCTGCAGACGCTGCTGGTCGCGCTACTGACCGGGTTCGCGGTCCAGAAGCTGGGCAGCAAGGGCGAGCCGATCCGGCGCGGGATCGAGCACATCCAGCGGCTGGTGTTCCGGATCCTGGCGATGATCATGTGGGCGGCCCCGATCGGCGCGTTCGGCGCGATCGCCGCGGTGGTCGGGGAAACCGGCTGGAGCGCGCTGCGCAGCCTGCTGGTGATCATGCTGGGCTTCTACCTGACCTGCCTGGTGTTCGTCTTCGGCGTGCTCGGCGCGGTGCTGTGGATCGGGGCGCGGGTCAACGTCTTCTCGCTGCTGCGGTACCTGGCGCGGGAGTTCCTGCTGATCCTGTCGACGTCGTCCTCGGAGTCGGCGCTGCCGAGGCTGATCGCGAAGATGGAACACCTCGGGGTCAGCAAGCCGGTCGTCGGCATCACGGTGCCCACCGGGTACTCGTTCAACCTCGACGGCACCGCGATCTACCTGACCATGGCGACGCTGTTCATCGCGACCGCGCAGGACAAACCCCTTGCCCTCGGCGAGCAGATCACCTTGCTGCTGTTCATGATCATCGCGTCGAAGGGCGCGGCGGGCGTCAGCGGCGCCGGCATCGCCACGCTCGCCGGCGGTCTCCAGTCGCACCGGCCGGAGCTGGTCGACGGCGTCGGGTTCATCCTCGGCATCGACCGCTTCATGTCCGAAGCCCGCGCGCTCACCAACTTCGCGGGCAACGCCGTCGCGACCGTCCTCATCGGATCGTGGACCAAGGAGTTCGACCGCGACCAGGCCCGGCGCGTGTTCACGGGCCAGGAACCGTTCGACGAAGCCACCCTGCTCGACGAGCACGAACCCTCACCGGGGAACGGCGGCGAGCAGGAGAAGAAGGCCGCGCTGACGTAACACCCGCGTGCGGCCGGAAATGTGCCGTGGTACGAGCGCCCCTCCCCCGTGCTCGCACCACGGCACATTTCCGCGCGGCCGGTGTCAGCAGCCCGCGTGACCGTCGTAGGTGACGCGGGCTTCGGCGATCGCCTCGCGGTACCGCTCGGCCCAGCCCACCAGCCCGGTCAAGCTCTCGTAGAGCTCCTTCGCCATCGGCGTCGCCTCGTACTCGACCTTCGGCGGGACCGTCGGATACACCGTGCGCGCGAGCAGGCCGTCCCGCTCCAGATTGCGCAGGGTCAGCGTCAGCATCCGGCGGCTGATCCCCTCCACGGACCGTTCCAGTTCGGTGAAGCGGACCGGACCGCGGGTCGCCTCCAGCAGGATGCCGATCGCCCACTTGCCACTGACCCGGTTGATGACCTCGAGCACAGTGCAGGCATCCATTTTCCCGGGGTCCAGCCCCGCTGCCTGGTCGGGTACAGCGATGTTCCTCTGGGACATGAAAGTGCCTCCTTACGGCGCCGCCCCATGGTCACACATGATGTGCACCGTAACAAGTCGTGCCCTGTGCACGACCTGGGGAAACGTACTGGAGGGACCAGAAATGTCCGAAGCCAACCGCTCTCGGGGGCTCGCGCTCGCCGTGCTGAGCGCCGCGTCGCTGATGGTGGTGCTCGACAGCAGCATCGTCGCCGTGGCACTCCCGGCCATCCAGGCCGAACTCGGCTTCGGCCCGGCCGGGCTGGCCTGGGTGGTCAACGCCTACCTCGTCGCGTTCGGCGGCCTGCTCCTGCTGTCCGGCAGGCTCGGCGACCTCGTCGGACGGCGCCGGGTGTTCCTCGGCGGACTGACGCTGTTCACCGTGGCCTCGCTGGCGGCGGGCGTCTCGGCCGACGCGTCCGTGCTCGTGGTGTCCCGGTTCGCGCAGGGAGTCGGCGGCGCACTCGCGTCCGCCGTGGTGCTGGGCATGATCGTGACGATGTACCCCGAGCCGCGGGCACGGGCGAAGGCGATCGGCGTCTACAGCTTCACGCAGGCGGCGGGCGCGTCGCTCGGCCTCATCGCGGGTGGCGCGCTCACCCAGGCGCTGAACTGGCACTGGACGTTCTACGTCAACCTGCCGATCGGGATCGCGGCGCTGGTACTCGCGCTGTGGGTGATCGAACCGGACCGCGGCACCGGGCTGCGCGCCGGGATCGACGCGCTCGGCGCGGTGCTGGTGACCGGCGGCGTGATGCTGCTCGTGTTCGCGATCATCCAGGCGGGCGAACGCGGCATCGGCGACGTCCGCACGTCCGGCTCGTTCGCCGCGGCGGTGCTCCTGCTGGCCGGTTTCGTGCTGCGGCAAGCGAAAGCGCGCACTCCGCTGCTGCCGCTGCGGCTCTTCCGCATCCGCTCCGTCACCGGCGCGAACCTCGTGATGGTCCTGATGGTGTCCGGGCTGCTCGGCTTCCAGTTCGTCACCGCGCTGTACCTGCAGAAGGTGCTCGGGCTCGACGCGCTCGGCACCGGGTTCGCCTTCCTGCCCGCGCCGGTGATGATCGCGATCGGCTCGCTCGGCTTCGCCGACCGGCTCAGCGCGCGCTTCGGCCCCCGCGCGATGCTGATCACCGGGATCGGCGTGATCATCGTGGCGATGGTCCTGCTGGCCAGGGTTCCCGCCGACGGCCACTACGTCGTCGACGTGCTGCCCGCGCTGGTCCTGATGGGCACCGGCGGCGGGGTCGCCATCCCGGCGCTGATGGGGCTCGCGATGTCCGGGGCCGCCCCGGAGGACTCCGGCGTCGCCTCCGGGCTGATCAACACGACCCAGCAGGTCGGGGCCGCCATCGGCACCGCCGTGCTGGCCACCGCCGCGGCGGCCCGCGCCGACGGGCTGGTCGCGGCGGGCGCGGAGATCCGCGAAGCGCTGGCGAGCGGGTACCGGCTGGCCTACGGGCTGAGCGCCGGGTTCCTCGCGGCGGCGGTGCTGGCCGCGGCACTCGTCCTGGCGACGCGGAAGCCGCGCCCGGTGGTTCAGCCGGAACTTTCGGCCGCCGGCGAGGCCAGGTAACCCAGCAGGCCGCGGTGGCCCCGCCGCATCATCAGCGCGTGGTTCACGCGGAAGACCGGCCGGGCCACCGTGTCCAGCTTGCGCAGCAACGGTTTGCGCGCCAGGACGTCCTGCGCGATCTCCAGGCGGGTGCCCTCGCGCACGGGACCGATCGTCCCGGTGAGGACACCCTCGAGGTCACCGCTGAGCCGGACCCGGACCCGGCCCGCCCGCTCGTCCTGCTGATCCCGGTGCATCCGGACGACGAGCCGGAACGGCAGCCGGGATCGGCAGACGAGTTCGGCGGTGTCCTCGTCGAGCTGCCGGACCGAGCGGACATCGGCCCACCATCGCGGGTAGGACTCCAGATCGACCACCGCGCCGAACACGCGCTCGGGCGCCACGGCCGGGAGGAGCCAGGTGCTGCGGAAGCGGTAGCGCGCGAACATCGGTCACGCCGTGGCCGGGGCCGAAACCAGCTTCCGCCCGTTCATCGTGACGATGTCCACCGAGGCCACGTCGTCCGGAGCGACCAGCGCGGAACCGTCGAGTGTGAAGCCTTCGTGCTCCCACTTCGCCGAAACCTGCCAGCTCCCCGCGGCGATACGACGGCCGTCCTTCGCCACCACCTGCAGCTGGCACCGCTCCCCCGCGGGGATGCCCTGGACCTGGACCTGCACCTTGACCCAGCCCGCGAACGGGAACACCTTCGCGTCGAGACTCGCCTTCGTGACCGGGTCGGTGGTGGGCGGCAGCTGGCGCGGTGCCGGTCCCTGGGGTGCGGAGGTCGGCGGCGTGGGCGTCGGTTCGGCTACCGGCGCCGCGGTCTGCCTGCCGATCACCCAACCGGCGCCGAGCGTGACCACGGCGAGCAGGACGACCGCGGCGGCGACCAGCACCCGAGGCTTGCGTCGCGGCTGGTAGGGCTGCGAAGCGGCATCGGCTTCTTCGGCCCGCGCCCGGTGCAGGGCACGTTGCAGCAGCAGGTCGCCTCCCTCGGGCGGGCCGTCGAGGAACGCTTCGGGTGGCACGTCATCGAGGACGCGACGAAGCGCTGTCAGCTCACCGAGTTCGTGCCGGCACTGCCCGCAGATCGCCAGATGCCGCCGTTCGAACTCGGCCGCCTCGGCCGGGTCCAGCGCGCCGAGGGAGTACGCGCCGAGCAGCGCGTGATCCTGTTCCATCGCGTTGTTCATCGCGCTGCCTCCCTTCCCCCGCTCGACATCGCGGCACGGAGGGCACGCAACGCGTAGTAGGACCTGGACTTGACGGTACCGGGCGCGATCCCGAGGACCTTCGCCGCTTCGGTCACCGTCCGGCCCCGGTAGTAGAGCTCGACAAGGACTTCCCGGTGTTCGGCGGTCAGCCCGTCCATCGCGCCGAGCACCGCCATCGAGTCGACGACCCCCTGCGCGTGGTCGCGTTCCACCGCGGGCAACGGAACACCCGAGGCCGGTTCGGCCACTTCCTGTGGCCGGGCCGCGCGCGCCCGCGCCCGGTCGGTGACCAGGTTGCGGGCCACCGTCAGCAACCAGCCGCGGACCGAGCCCTTGCCGTCGTTCTGCAGATCGTCGGCGTGTTTCCAGGCGCGGACCAGCGTCTCCTGGACGATGTCCTCGGCCGCGGCGCGATCGCCGGTCAGCCTCGTCGCGTACGCCAGCAGGCTCCGGCCGTGTTCGGCGTAGAGCTGCCGGATGAGGTCCTCACCCTTGGCCCTCTTGGGCCGCCAGCCTCCGATGGCCACCCTGGTCCTTCCGACGGCGTTCTGGGTCGGCGTGGACAGTACTGCAAGCCGCCCGCCCCGGGGCGAGTTCCTGGGCAGGCCCAGCACGGCCACGCTGCTCATCGGCTGACCGTCCTTCCTCACTGTGCTCGATACCCTGCACACGGCCGAGCGCGCCCAGCGGTTCAAAACGGCGCCGGATGTCGCCCATCCGTGGCCCGGCGTGACAGCGCGGTGAGTCGCGCCGACGTGACGCGATAGCAGTGCGGCCATCCCGAACACACAAATCACCTCGCCCCGGGAAATTGGCCGAATACATATTCACCGCACATTGTCCGAACATTCCATAAACAATCAGAAGTCGCCTCGTTGAGCCAGAAGGGTTAGCCGACAAGACATTCACTGTGATGTGCATCACAGTAGACGAGGACGAGATCTTTCCCTCCTAATATTTGCCGAGGGAGGGTGTGCTCACGATGGGGGATTTCCGTTGTCCCGGCTACCGGTAATAGGTACCCGCCGGGCAAACGCAGCCAATCCGAAAACCGCCCGCGGACCGGCGACGCCGAATCCGCGGCGCCGTCACGAGCCCGCCGGTACTCGTCTCCGAACCCACAACCTGAAAGGTTCCGCGATGCAGCACCGCAGAAGACCTGGAACAAGAGCAGCCGTGCCCGCCACGGTGGCGCTGACCGCGCTCGGAACGCTCACTCTGGGCGCCCCGAGCGCCTACGCCGCCGACATCGACGTTCCCTGTGATCCGGCGGCATTGATCCGGGAGGTCATCGCGGCGAACGCCTCCGCCGACCCGGACACCTTGTCCCTGGCGCCGAACTGCGTCTACACCCTCACCACCCCCGCCGACGCCACGTGGGTTGCCGGGCTGCCCGCCATCCGGGGAAAGCTCACCATCAACGGCAACCACGCCACGATCGCCAGGGCGCAGGACGCGCCCCAGTTCCGGCTCATCTCCAACTGGGGCGACCTGACGCTCAACGAAATCACACTCACCGGCGGCCACGCCCCCGACGGCGTCGGCACCGACTCCTACGGGGAAGGAAAACCGGGCGGGAGCGGCGGCGGTATCGAGAACTGGGGCCCGTTGACACTCACCAACAGCGTGCTCACCGGCAACACCGCCGGGGCCGGCGCTCCCGGCGCCGACGCCACAGCCACCACCCACGCCGGGCGCGGTGGCCTGGGCGGATTCGGCGGTGGCGTCTCGTCCTACAGCAGCACCTCGGTGCCACTGACCGTCACCAACAGCCTGATCACCGGCAACATCACCGGCGCGGGCGGCAGGGGCGGCAACGGCACGGGCAAGGAGCCCGGTGGCCGGGGCGGCTCGGGTGGTTTCGGCGGCGGCGTCGAGGGCACCAGCGGCAGCGTCCTGCGCATCACCGGCAGCAGCATCACCGGCAACAGCGCCGCGGACGGTGCCAAGGGTGGTGCCGGAGGTCCCGACGGCGGTGGGGCCGGAGACGGCGGCAGCGGCGGTACGGGCGCCGGGGTGTTCATCTCCGCCAATCAGGGGCAGCCACTGAACCCGGCCATCACCGACACCAAGATCACCGCCAACCGCGCGGGCCGCGGCGGCGACGGCGGCGTTGCGGGGCCCGGTGGATACGCGGGCTGGGCAGGCTACGGCGGTAGCGGCGGCGGATTCGGCGTCTTCTACGACACCCTCACCCTCGACGGTGGCGCGGTCACCGACAACAGCGCGGGCGACCCCGGCGCGGGCGCCTACCCGCTCGCCGCCAGCGGCGGCGGTATCTACACGCTGAGCGCCCACGTCACGCTGGCCAACGGGGCGGTGGTGAGCGGCAACCGGCCCGACAACTGCTACGCCGTCGCCGATGTGCCCGGTTGCGTCAACACCCTGCGGGCCGCCGGGCTCCAGCGCACGGGCGACGCCACTGTCCGGGACCACCTGGCCGAAGACCTTGCGCTTCGGCAGCACGACGCCGCCTCGGCAGTGGCGGGTAAGTGACTCGCGGGGCTGGTCGGCCGACCAGCCGATGACGGTTCGTGCCCGGCCGGTTTTCCGGC
>NZ_JBHYIK010000013.1:31855-32736 GCF_042739735.1 Amycolatopsis sp. NPDC059027
GCCGCCGCCCGGCGGGGGGGGGTTCGGGGTCCGGGGGGGGGCGCGGCCGGCCCCGGGGTTGCCGGTTGGGGCGCGCCGGTTTTCGGGGCGGGGCACGAGCTTTCCGGGCACCCGCGCCACACGACGCCGGGGCATCCCGATGATCGGGACGGAACCCTTGCCGATCTTCGCACCGCGTTCCTAAGCTGCCCCCGGCCGGCCCACCGCGGGCAGGCACCGCCGCCTTGGAGAAAGCCGAGGTCCGCTGTGCTCGAAAAACCCCGGCGCTTGCTCGTGCTGCTCGCCGCGTACCTGGCGGCGGCCGGGTGTGCGGCTCCCGCCCCCGCCCCTCGGCGGGAATCCGCGGCCGGGCTCACCGCGACGCTGACCACCCCGCTGGACATCGTGCTGCGCTGGCCGGACGATCCCGCCGCCGCGGGCACCATGCTCGAATTCGCCACGGACCCGAACGGGCCGTACACCACCCTGCAGTACCTGCCACCACACCTGACGACCTACACACACCCGGATCTGCTGCCGCAGACGTCGTTCTACTACCGGATCCGGCCGTTCTTCGGCCCCGCCTCGGCTCCCCTGGCGGACGGCACGCAGCCTGCCGCCCCGCCACCCGCCGGTGCTCCGGTGCCGGTGCGCACTCCCGGCGACGCCGCGGCCCCGGTGGGCTTGCACTCGGCGCGCGAGGCCGACGGCACGCTCAAGTTCACCTGGGCCGACCGGACCACCGACGAGGAGGGTTTCCTTCTGGAGCAACGGAAACCGGGCACGGCGATTGGTGGGGGGCGGGGGGGGTGAGCGGGCGCCCCCCACGCCGGGGGGGGGGTGGAGCGTTCGCGCGCCGGGGGGCGCCCCCCCCCCCCCCCGGGGGGGTTTGACACACCCCC
>NZ_JBHYIK010000013.1:32746-45422 GCF_042739735.1 Amycolatopsis sp. NPDC059027
TGGTGGGGGTGGCGCCGCCTCGCCCCCCGCCCCCGGGTGCGCGGGGGCGGCCCGGGCCTGCGGCCCCCCCCCCCCCCCACCACGACGTCGTGCGAGCTGTCGACGTTGCCCGGCGAGGAAGGCGCCGCCTACCGCGTGCGTGCCTTCTTCACCGGACCGCCGTCACCGCTGGCCCATCAGACCACCGGCGCACAACGGTGACTACGCCAGACGGGGTCTACGCGAGAACGTGGCGAAGGAACTCGCCGGTGTAGCTCTCCTCGATGTCGGCAACCTGCTCCGGCGTCCCCTCGGCGACGACGGTGCCACCGCCGGACCCGCCCTCCGGGCCCATGTCGATGATCCAGTCCGAGGTCTTGATGACGTCGAGGTTGTGCTCGATGACGATCACCGTGTTCCCCTTGTCCACCAGCCCGTTGATCACGCCGATCAGCTTGCTGATGTCCTCGAAGTGCAGACCGGTGGTCGGCTCGTCGAGGATGTAGACCGTCTTGCCGGTGGACCGCTTCTGCAGCTCGCTGGCGAGCTTGACGCGCTGCGCCTCGCCGCCGGACAGCGTCGGCGCGGGCTGGCCCAGCCGGACGTAGCCGAGCCCGACGTCGACGAGCGTCTTCAGGTGCCGGTGGATCGCCTTGATCGGCTCGAAGAACTCGGCGGCCTCCTCGATCGGCATGTCCAGCACGTCCGAGACGGTCTTGCCCTTGTAGTGCACTTCCAGCGTCTCGCGGTTGTACCGCGCGCCCTTGCACACCTCGCACGGGACGTAGACGTCCGGCAGGAAGTTCATCTCGATCTTGATCGTGCCGTCACCGGCGCAGGCCTCGCACCGGCCGCCCTTGACGTTGAAGGAGAACCGGCCCTGCTGGTAGCCGCGCACCTTCGCCTCGGTGGTCGCGGCGAACAGCTTGCGCACGTGGTCCCAGACCCCGGTGTAGGTGGCCGGGTTGGACCGCGGCGTCCGCCCGATCGGCGACTGGTCCACCCGCACGAGCTTGTCCACATTGGCCAGTCCGTTGACCCGGGTGTGCCGCCCCGGCACCTGCCGCGCGCCGTTGAGCTTGTTGGCCAGCACGGTCGCGAGGATGTCGTTGACCAGCGTCGACTTCCCCGACCCGGACACCCCGGTGACCGAGACCAGGCAGCCGAGCGGGAACGACACGTCCAGCCCGCGCAGGTTGTGCTCGCGCGCGCCGACCACGGTCAGCTGGCGCTTCTTGTCGACCGGGCGCCGGATGCCCGGCACGTCGATCACCCTGCGGCCGGACAGGTAGTCCCCGGTGAGCGATCCCTTGGCCCGCAACAGCTTCTTGAACGGTCCACTGTGGACGATGTGACCGCCGTGCTCGCCGGCGCCGGGGCCGATGTCGACCACCCAGTCGCTGGCGCGGATGGTGTCCTCGTCGTGCTCGACCACGATCAGCGTGTTGCCGAGGTCGCGCAGCCGGGTCAGCGTCTCGATCAGCCGGTGGTTGTCCCGCTGGTGCAGCCCGATCGACGGCTCGTCGAGCACGTAGAGCACGCCGACGAGACCCGAGCCGATCTGGGTGGCGAGCCGGATGCGCTGTGCCTCGCCGCCGGAGAGTGTGGCCGAAGCCCTGTCCAGCGAGAGGTAGTTGAGCCCGACGTCGAGCAGGAAGCGCAGGCGCGCCTGGATCTCCTTGAGGACCGCGCCCGCGATCATCGCCTCGCGCTGGCCGAGCACCAGTTCGTCGAGGAACTCCGAGGCCTCCGCGATGGACAGCGCGCACACCTCGGCGATGGAGCGATCGCCCTGGGTCTGGTGCTCGAGGGTGACCGCGAGGATCTCCGGCTTGAGCCGGGTGCCCTGACAGGCCGGGCACGGGACCTCGCGCATGTAGCCCTCGTACCGCTCGCGCATGTACTCGGACTCGGTCTGCTCCTGGCGGCGTTCCAGGAACGGGATCACGCCCTCGAAGTTCGCGTAGTACGACCGCTGGCGGCCGTAGCGGTTCTTGTAGCGGACGTGGACCTGCTCGTCGACGCCGTGCAGCACCGCCTTCTGCGCGCGGGCGGGCAGCTTGCGCCACGGTGTGTCCATCCGGAAGCCGATGGTCTCCGACAGCGATTCGAGCAGCCGGACGAAGTAGTCCGCGGACTGCCCGCCCGCCCACGGCGCGATGGCGCCCTCGGCCAGCGACAGCTCGTCGTCGGGGACGACCAGCTCGGGGTCGACCTCCTTGCGCACACCGATCCCGGTGCACTCGGGACAGGCGCCGTAGGGCGAGTTGAAGGAGAACGATCGCGGTTCGAGGTCCTCGATGGCCAGCGGGTGCCCGTTGGGGCAGGCGAGGTTCTCGGAGAACCCGCGGATGCGGTGCGCGTCGTGCTCCGGCAGGTCGACGAACTCCAGCTCGACCAGCCCGTCGGCCAGCCGCAGCGCCGTCTCCACCGAGTCGGTGAGCCGCTGCCGCGAGCTCGACTTCACGGTGAGCCGGTCGATCACGACGCCGATCTGGTGCTTCTCTTGTTTCTTGAGCTTCGGCGGGTCGGTGAGCGGGTGCACCGTGCCGTCGACGACCACGCGCGCGTAGCCCTGCTGCTGCAGGTTCTCGAACAGGTCGACGTACTCGCCCTTGCGCCCGCGCACGACCGGGGCGATCACCTGGAAGCGGGTGCCGTCCTCCATCGCGAGCACCTGGTCGACGATCTGCTGCGGGGTCTGCTTGCTGATCGCCTCGCCACACTTCGGGCAGTGCGCCTTGCCCGCCCGCGCGTACAGCAGCCGGAGGTAGTCGTACACCTCGGTGATCGTGCCGACGGTCGAACGGGGGTTGCGCGAGGTCGACTTCTGGTCGATCGACACCGCGGGCGAAAGGCCCTCGATGAAGTCGACGTCCGGCTTGTCCATCTGCCCGAGGAACTGCCGGGCGTAGGCGGACAGCGACTCGACGTAGCGTCGCTGCCCCTCGGCGAAGATGGTGTCGAACGCGAGGCTCGACTTGCCGGACCCGGACAGGCCGGTGAACACGATCAGGCTGTCGCGGGGCAGATCCAGATCCACACCGCGGAGGTTGTGCTCGCGGGCGCCGCGAACAACGAGGCGATCAGCCACGCCAGGTCCCTTCAATCTTGCTGGTCAGCTGCGGGGGCCGACCCCGGTTCGAGCTACACGGGCGGCCGCGTCCCATGCTAGGACGCACCACCGACAAAAACCGGCGCCGTCTCCCTCGGCGGGGTCGCGACGGCGGCTCCGGAGGTTTCCGGCGACGGGGTGAGCAACCGGTGGGCCGGTCGTTCGACGAGCATGGTGAGCGGCCCCAGTTCGGCAACGCGCGGGCCGGACGCAAGTCACTACCTGATGCACCGGATAAAGACGATACGAGATGCCTGCGCGTCACCCGACGACCGGGGCACGTTCCGGGTTACCCGGCCGACGCGGCGAAACACCCCGATGGGTGACCCGCCTGAGCCGCCTGTCCCGCCGGGGAAGCGCCCGCGTGGGTGGAACGCCCCGCAGCGCCACGACTACGGTGGGAAAGGTGAACATCGTCGAGACCTACACCGGGCACGTCGAGCCGGGCGGGGACGCCGCCCGCCGCACCCTGGACGCGCTGACCATCACGAAGCTGTCCGTCGGCCCGATGGACAACAACGCGTATCTGCTCGTGTGCCGCGCGCAGAACGAAGCCCTGCTGATCGACGCCGCGAACGACCCCGAGCGGATCTCCGACCTGATCGGCCACGGCCCCGACCGTCCCGCGCTGCGCACGGTCGTGACCACCCACCAGCACCAGGACCATTGGCAGGCCCTCGGCGCGGTCGCCGGCGCCAACGGCGCGAACACCGCCGCCCACCCCCTCGACGCCGACCCCCTGCCGGTCCCGCCGGACTTCCTGGTCGAACACGGGGACACGCTCAATGTGGGTCAGGTCACCCTGGAGGTCATCCACCTCCGCGGCCACACCCCCGGCTCGATCGCTCTCCTGTACCGCGACCCGTCCGGCCACCCCCACCTGTTCACCGGCGACTCCCTGTTCCCAGGCGGCGTGGGCAAGACGGGCTCCCCGGAGAACTTCACCTCGCTGCTGAACGACGTTTCGGAGCGGCTGTTCGACGCGCTCCCGGACGACACGTGGTTCTACCCCGGCCACGGCGACGACTCCACGCTCGGCGCCGAACGTCCGAAGCTCACCGAATGGCGCGAACGCGGCTGGTGAGTCACCAGTAGTCAGGGGTGTGGTTACTTTACCCCCCTGACTACTGGCAGCCTTATCGAAAGGCCAGCCGATACGGGTAAGTCAGTCGCCATTTCTCGCGCAGTGCAAGAACCGAGACATCAACACTGGTAAAATCTGCTCTCGCACGCATGGCTTGGATCTGAGGCCAGCTCACGACGCCTCCTGACAAGGCATTTTTGAACAGGGTTGCAACCTCTTCAGACACCTCTCGCCGCATGAACTGCCGCAATGTCCGCGTTCCATCGGTCACGATAAAACCCCACCCACGCCGGGCACAGTATTTTCGGGCAGCTTCGGCCTTTTCCTGATTGATCCAACTGGCCATGTCAGGCAGCCCTTTGACCTCTACAAGAACACATCGCCCATCGTCAAGCCACACCAACAGATCCGGGTAGTAAGTGCGCACCCTGCCGTCCAAGAAGTATTCAATGGCCACGGGTTGCTCGCAAAACCACTCAACATTAGCGGCATAGCTCAGAGTACGGACCATGTACATCTCGTTGACTGATTCGCAAGCGACCTTGCGGCCGACCTTGGCCGACTCCCATTCAGTGGAGCCAGGGCGCGGATTCACTTCACGAAGTGGCGAAAAGTCCGACCGGTCTGGTGCAATCTCCGCCAAGGTTTCCGGCCACTCGACGTCGTCGAGGATGGCGGCCCAGCGTCGGGTAGCCCGTTCGGCGAAACCGGCCGCCTTGACCTCAGCGACGAGATTCTGCCGCAAGGAGGCGAGCGCGCCTCCCACCGCAGACGACAGGTCGTCCGCGCCGCGCCCGAGGTGGACACCGGCCAGAACTGCGATCAGCTCACAGACCATGCGGGGCTCCGCACCCGGAAACGCTGCCACAGAGATGGCGACCAGGCATTCTGCTAGCCCTACGCCCGCTGCCGCCGACTCTGCGACCAGACACGCGAAGGCATCGTGCACATGATCACTTTTTCGACGAGCTCGACCCCGTAAACGCCGCAATGCGTTGCCTTGGAGCCGCGATATCTCCGACGAGCTCACTCCACGGATGCCACCAATCGCCTTCTGCGTCTGGGGCTCTTCCCCGCTCAGCCCCAACCTTCGAGCGAGGACATCGGAATGGCTCGCAGACGCAATCTCGTCGACCGCTGTTGTAACGAGCTCCCGGATGCCCAGGATGCAATCCTGATCCCGCGCCTGGACACCCACCCAGCTGATACTTGGCAAGCCCTGCTCCACCTCGATAGACCGGAAACACACTGCAGGGATTTCACCCTACCGGGTGGCCGGTACGCCATGCCGTCATCACGTATCAGCGGCTCCCAGCGCAGTTGCATCTTCGGACGAACGACAGATCGCTCAGATGGCGATGACCTCGATCATGCTGTCCAGCCCTTTGAAGTCGGCTTCGTTCCGGGTATACAGCGGCAACTCTCGCGACGATGCGATGGCGGCGATCATCAGATCCATCCGCCGAGGCCGCGGACCCCGGTTCGCCGCGAGAACCAGCGCGACCAGCGTTCCATAACGGGCAGCCGCCTCACTGTCGAACGGCAACGGCGCGAAGTCGGCGATCGCGGCACCGAGTTTCTCGGTACGCGCCGCACGAACGGCGGCATCCTTTGCCATCGCCACACCTTGGTGCAGCTCAGCCACGGTGACAACGGTGAGTTCCGGAATCTTGGGCAATGCCGCGGGATCGAGCAGACCGAGGTCAATGTAAGTGCAGGTGTCGAGCACACCTGCCTCATGACGCTCAGTCACGAGACCGCTCCCACACATCGTCGGAATCCACGCGATCGTCGGCGCCGAAGAACTCATCGGCTTCCCGCCGCATCTGAGCAGCCTCGACCGTAGGCAACCTTCGATGTCGCTCCACCAACTCCTCAGCAGTAAGGCGACGCCTGCGCGGTATCGGCCGCAACTCAGCCACCTCGACGCCGTTGCGAGTGACGTGGTAGGTCTCGCCTGCCTCGACAGCGTCCATGACGGCAGCAGAGTTGTTGCGGAACTCCCGCTGAGTGATCACCTTCACCGCACCAGCGTAGCCACACGTAGCCCGTTGAGCTACACCCGCCCCGCTCATCCACCCACGATCGCGCTCGACCTCGTCCTCCAGCCGGACACGAACTTCACTACTCTAAGCATCACCGTTATCACTCATAGGTTTGCCGCCAACCACCTGCACAGGGGACAGCCTTGAGCTCGACAGTGCTCAACACTGAGAAGTTCGAGCCATAACGCCGTCCACGGGGAGGGAAGGCGAATGCACCCCGTTCGTCCACTCGTAGCCGTCAAATGCAAACTCGGCGAACTTGACGCCCTCAGCAACTACTACACTCGACACGACACCCATGTGCGCGTGATGGTCGAATTACTCGATTCAGTGAAGCCCAGCGGCAAATTACTGCCCGCTCTCGTCCGCGCGGCGGTGAACGCCGCAGAATTCGGTCAGACCTTGTGGTTAGACACGACATGGCTAGCATCCGGGAGCCCTCTCGCGCAGCAACCGGGAGGGGTGTTCGAGTACCTCGATAACATCATCGAATCCGCGGTGACGGATACCTATGGGCTCCTCGCCCCCGACCTTGCCGCACTGGTCCCGGTCGCCTCAGTCGACGCATCGAACGATGAGCTACACAGGATTCGGCTTCTGATCGAGCACAAAGATCGCGACCTTGTCATCCGGATCCGCCACCCAAGTAGGTCAGCACGGGAACTTGGCGAGCGCATCCGAGCGATTATGCGGTTGACAGGAACCCAGCCCGAAAGCTTCCACACAGTCCTCGACATCGGATTCATAGACACCATACGCAGCCACTATGTAGCAGCGATAGCAGAAGCCGCTACAACGCTGTTGGATCTTCTCGGCCCTGGGTCGACCACACTTCTAGCTGGATCAATCCCCGCCACTCGAACCACCTACGCGACGACCGTGCGCGACCGGCCGGAGGTAACTCTGTGGAACGAAATTCAGCAGGGCAGCGCCTGCGAAGTCAACTACGGTGATTATGGCGTGACGAACCCAACTCCGTCCGCATCCGGCGGCAACGCTCGGAACCCTTTTCCCTACCTTTGCTACACAGTGCCGCGAAGGACAGTCATCTTGCGCCGCAAGCAGGAGAAAGGCGACGCAGCTGCCGATTTGTTCGCTGATCTAGTCGAGGAACTAGTTGAGCGGGACGATTTCGCCGGACCGGACTACTCGTGGGGCGACCGCGAGTTGACGCAGTGCCGGCGTAGCGGCGGGCGAACTGCTGGGTCGGTGTCCCGATGGCTCGCCATGGCCACATCACATCACCTCGAACACGTGTCTCGCAGAACCGCGGCCGATCTCTGAGCCAATGTCGTTGGGGAACGCTTCACACATCAGAGGCGCACCGGACCAAGGTCGCCGCACCTGGTCACCTGGGAATCACTACCTGTCGGAAAGGTGCCTTCTTGGCAGCCCGATCATGGGCACATACGGTTTGTGGTCACCAATGGTAACCGCCACCGGGAGGACTCCGCCGTGCATCACTTCGTCATTACTGGCGCGCGCGTTTTCAATGGTGCGGACTCGCTCGGGATCGTCGACGTCGAAGTCGCGGACGGCAGGATCGCGAGCGTCGCGGGCAGACGTCCCGAGGGAGTCGAACTGATCGATGGCACCGGTGCCACGCTGTTGCCCGGCCTGATCGACGCTCACACGCATACCGACGCGGAGTCACTCCGTCAGGCCCTGACGTTCGGGATCACCACCGAGCTCGACATGCTCTCGATCCCGGAGCGCATGAACCCGCTGCGCCGCCAGGTCGCCGAGTCGAGCGACTTCGCCGACGTACGGTCGCCGTCCATCGGGCTCACGCCCGCGGACGGGCACCCGCATCAGCTTCGACAAGGAGAAGGGGACCCACCGTGGCCGACGGCCACGCGCGTGGCGGAGGTCCCGGCGTTCGTCGAAGCCAGGATTCTCGAGGGCGCCGACTACCTCAAGGTGCTGGTGGAGGATGGCCACCTGTTCGGCTCGGCCCTGCCCCGGCTCGCGCCCGAACTGGTCGCGGCTACCGTTCGCGCGGCCCACGCCCGCGACAAGATGGTCCTCGCGCACGCGATGACCATCGAGACGGCCCATCAGGTCGTCGACGCGGGCGTCGACGGGCTCACTCATCTCTTCTTCGATCGGCCTCATGACGACGAACTGATCGAGAAGATCGCCGCCGCGGGCATCTTCGTGATTCCCACGCTGACGGTGATCGCCTCGATCACCGGCGAGCCAGCCGGTGCCGAGCTCGCGAGGGATCCGCGGGTCCGCCCCAAGCTGACGCCGATTTGGCTCGACAACCTGTCCGGCGCGATCGCAACGAGTCCGCCCGAAAACTTCGGCTACGCGCTGGAGGCGCTCGCAGCGCTGCGACGAGCAGGCGTCGACATTCTCGCGGGCACGGACGCCGCCCATCTCGGCGCGCCGGGAATGGCCCACGGCGCCAGCCTTCATGGCGAATTGCGGCTCCTGGTGTCAGGAGACTTCACTCCGCTGGAGGCGCTGCGGACGGCGACCTCGGTTCCGGCTCGCCGGTTCGGCCTTGACGACCGTGGCCGGATCGAGCCCGGGCTCCGAGCTGACCTCACGTTGGTCACCGGCGACCCGACCGTCACCATCGACGACACGCTCTCGGTCCAACGCGTATGGCGCGGAGGTGTACCGGCACCCGCCGCGAACTGAAGGCCAGGTTCGTCAGCGTCGGAGGGCCCACGTCGTCGGGCCACCGTCCGGTAGCTCGACCTCGGCGGTCACTTCGAATCCGAGCTTGCGGTAAAACGCGATGTTCGCGCGCTCGGAGGTCTCCAGGAACGCCGCCACACCAGCGGAATCCGCGGCCGCGAGGCCGGGTTCGACGATCGCGCGTCCCAGTCCCCTGCCCTGATGTCCCGGGTGGACGCCGACCGTGGCGAGGAACCACACCGGCTCCTCAGGCCGGTGCGGGGCCAGCGCTTTCTCAGCGGACACCGCGGCGAAGGCCCGGTCACCTGCCAGTTCCGGCATCAGCTCGGCCAGTTCGGCGAACGCCGCGCCGGCGCCGGTCGACTCCGGCGTGGTCCAGACCGCGGCGGCGAGCACCCCGTCCGGCCCGTCCGCCACCCACACCCGGCCGTGCGGCAGACCGATGCGTTCGACGAACAACCGCTGGAGTTCCCGCACCCGGCGGAGGTGATCGTCGGCCGAGACGGTGTGCCTGGTCCACGCGTAGTCCGCGAACGCCGCGGCCAGCACGTCTGCAGCGGCGTCGATATCGCCGGGTTCACCCGGGCGGATTCGAGTGTCGATCATCGGACGCGATGCTACCGACACACCGGACACGGCTCAGCCGAAGGCGGCGAGGACCGCGTCGCTGACCTCCGTCTGGTGCCGCGAACCTTCCCGGACGCTCGGCAGCCGGTTCGTCAGATAGGCGAACACCAGCTGACGCTCCGGGTCGGCCCAGGCGAGGCAACAATGGGAACCGTTGTGGCCGAACGTCTTCCATCCGCTCCGACGGCCCATCGGACGTGGGCGGGTCGCGTCGGGACCACCGAGCTGGAAGGCTTGGGACCACCGGATGGGCAGCCGCAGCACCCGGTCGACCTCGCCGTCGCTGGACGGCTGGCGAGCCCCGGCAATGGTGGCCGAAGCGAAAACGCGGACGCCGTCGAGTTCACCACCGGAGAGCAGCAACTGGTAGAAGCGAGCCAGATCACGAGCGGTGCTGGACACCGTCGCGGCGGGAATAACGGCCTCGCGGACGGATCGGCGATTGAACACCAGGCCGCGAAGTCTCCCGTCGAAGCCACGCGAGGTCACCGGAATGTGCTGTGCCCACAAGGAAGGCGGGGTGCCGAGGTGGGTGCCGGACAGTCCGAGCGGGTCAAGCAGTTCCGAGCGCATCACCTCGCGTACTTCGGTACCGGTGACGCGGCGGATCAGCTCGCCCAGCAGGAATCCGTAGCTCAGCACGTGATAAGCGGGGACCTCGCCGGGTCGCCACGTCGGATGCGCGCGTTCGAGAGCCTGGACCGAGCGTCGCCAGTTCGTCGCGACGAGCGCGTCCCCGTGGACGCTGCGCGCGTATGGGACACCCGACCGGTGTTGCAGCGCCTGCCGGATCGTGACGGCATCCTTGCCGCGCTGCCCGAACTCGGGCCAGTACCGCGCCATCGGATCGTCGAGCGCGAGCTGTCCTCGCTCGGCAAGCAGGTGGACGAGCATGGCCACCAGCGGCTTACCCGCGGAGAAAAGCAGGAAAGACGTGTCCGCGGCGCAGCCGAAGGCGTGGTCGAGGACGACTTTTCCCTTGTGCAGCACGCAAATCTGGGCGACCGAACCGCGGGCGTCGATGAGATCGAGAACCTCGCGGGCCGAAGCGCCCGCCCGCTCGGACGAACGTTCCGCGCCACTCACCGGGTCAGGCGTCGGCGGGAGTGCAGACGACGCACTCGCCGTCGCCGATGGTTTCCTGGAGCACCGCGCGGTGCGTCGGCTTGGCCTCGCGGTAGCGCCTGCGGCCCGTCTCGGTGAGGGTCACGAAGATCCCCCGCCGGTCCATCTCGCACAGCGCGCGCTCGACGAGGCCTTCGCGCTCCAGCCGCGCCACCAGCCGGGAAGTCGCGCTCTGACTGAGATGCACGGCCTCGGTCAGGTCCGCGGACCGGCACTTGTGGTCGCAGGTGGCGAGGCGCTCCAGCGCTTCGAACTCGCTGACCCCGATGCCATGACGTTCCTGCAGCGCGACCTCGAGGGCATTGCACACGGCGGCGTGGCGGGCCAGCAGCCCGTGCCACTGCTGCACCAAGCCTCGTTCAGCGACATCGCTCACGTCGCGAAGATAGCATGCAGGTGAATGTGATGCAAACACATTAAATGTGTTGTCATTAGATGCGTGTGCATGTAGTGTCCCGATCATGAGTTCTTCCGCGCACTTGTCCACCTCTTCAACGCGGTGGGACGCACGTCTCTGGGGTGTCCTGCTCACTGTCTCCACCGTCGTCGGTCTCGACGCGCTCGACGTCTCCATGGTCGGCGTCGCGCTGCCCTCGATCCGGGCCGACCTCGGTCTTTCCACCAGCGCCCTGCAATGGGTCGTCAGCGGCTACGTGCTCGGCTACGGCGGGCTGCTGCTCCTCGGCGGACGCACCGCCGACCTGCTCGGCAGGCGCAAGGTCTTCCTGGTGGCCGTCGCGGTCTTCGCCCTGGCCTCGCTGCTCGGCGGCGTGGTCGACAACGGCGCGCTGCTGATCGCGAGCCGCTTCATCAAGGGGCTCGCCGCGGCCTTCACCGCGCCTGCCGCGCTGTCCATCATCACCACGACCTTCAAGGAAGGCCCCGCGCGCAACCGGGCGATCAGCATCTTCGCGGTGTTCGGTGCCAGTGGTTACTCGGCGGGCCTCGTCTTCTCCGGGCTGCTGACCGAGGTCGGCTGGCGCTGGACGTTCCTGCTCCCGGTCCCGATCGCGCTCATCGCGCTCGTCTCCGCGATCAAGCTGATCCCGAGCTACGAACGGGACTCCTCGGGCGCGGGCTACGACTTCCCCGGCGCCATCACCGGAGCCCTGGGCTCCCTGCTGCTGGTCTTTTCGGTGGTCGAGGCTCCCGAGGTCGGCTGGGCCGCACCGCGCACGTTGATCTCCTTCGCCGTCGCGGCCGCCCTGCTCGTCACGTTCGTGATCATCGAGAAGCGCAGCAAGCACCCGCTGCTGCGGCTCGGCATCTTCCGCTCCGGCCCGCTGGCCAGGGCGAACATCGGCGCCGCGCTGTTCTTCGGTGCCTACATCGGGTTCCAGTTCGTCGTGATGCTCTACCTGCAGTCGGTGATGGGCTGGTCGGCGCTGCAGACCGCGCTCGGCTTCCTGCCCGCGGCGCTGATCGTGGCCTTCGGCTCGCCGAGGATCGAGCCGCTGATCGACCGGGTCGGCACGCCGATCACGATCTTCGCCGGTGTCGTCGCCCACGTCATCGCGTACGTGCTGTTCCTCCGTGTCGACGAGCACTCCGGTTACGCGGGTTCGGTGCTGCCGAGCATGATCCTGCTGGGCATCGGCTTCACGCTGGCGTTCTCGTCGCTGAACATCCAGGCGACGGCCGGGATCTCCGACGACGAACAGGGCCTCGCCGGCGGTCTGCTGAACACCTCGCTGCAGGTCGGCGGTGCGATCGGGCTCGCGGTGGTGACCGCGGTCCTCACCGCCAACGGTGGCGCCGACGCCTCGGCGTCGGCCCTGCTCACCGGCCTGACCCCGGCACTCAGCGTCGTCACCGGCATCGCCGTGCTCGGCCTGCTGGTCGCGGTGTCCGGTGTCATCCGGCGCCGTCGTAGCGAAGCCCCCGCGGCCGAGCCGGAGTTCGCGCTCGCGGCCGACTGATCCTTCTCACCCCAGGTGGGGGGGCGCCGCGCGGCGGGGGGGGGGCCGGGCCGGGGGGCCGCGGCGCCCGCCAAAACCCCCCCCCCCCCGCCCCGCCGGCGGGGGGTTGTGTCGCGCCCGGCCCCCCCCCCAC
>NZ_JBHYIK010000013.1:45432-82418 GCF_042739735.1 Amycolatopsis sp. NPDC059027
GGGTTAAATCGGGCGCGGTCGTCGCCAAGCCCCGGCGGCCGGGCGGGTTTCGGCCCGCGCGGCCGATTTAAACTTTCCACCCCGGGTGGCCTCCCGATCCTGGGTGGGGCCGGCCACCTTTGTGCTCTGTTCGGGCGAAAACCCTTGGCCTTCGCCGGGGCTGCCGGGAAATATCGGGCCTTCCGGACTTGGGGAGGGACGGATGCCTGAGGGATGGAAGAAACAGCCACGGGACTCGAAAGGTCGCTGGACCAAGAAGGGCACCGCGATCACCGCGGCGGCCGCGGTCGGCATCGTCGTCGCGGGCACCGCGAGCGGTCTCGGCGGAGGCGGCGCTTCGACTTCGGCCGTTCAGGGAGCCAGAGCGGGTTCTCAGGGGAGGGCGTCCGGCAAGGAAGCCGCCCGCAAAGGACAACGTGACGCCGCGTGGCAACGCATGGGGCTCAAGGTCGTCAGGAAGGCGGCCGAAACCGAACTACGCTGCGCGACCCGGTCGTTCGGCCAGGCACAGCAGTTCTTCCTGCGCACGCCATGCCGCAAGCTCGATCGGCTGCTCCTGGCCCTCGGCGACGGCCAAGGCAACAGTGTCGTGGTCTCGATCGCCTGGGTGCGGATGGCTTCGGCCAAGGACGCGAGCAGGTTCAAGAATCTCGTCGACACCCAGGGCACGGGCAACATCACGCCGCTCGGTGGCGCGGCGCTCGGGCTCGCCGAAATCCACTTCACCGGCCGGTACTACGACTCGCACCAGAAGGGCGCGCTCGTCGTCAACGCGGAGGCCACACCGATCGGCGGGCACCCCGGCGAACAGCTGCTCCACGACATCGCCGACGTCGCCGACGAATTCCCCCCGCCGTGACCCTACCTGGCGGCCGGTTCGAGCAGGACGAGCGGGATCTCGCGGTCGGTCTTCGTCTGGTAGTTCGCGTAGTTCCGGTAGTCGGCGGTGATCTTCGGCCACAGCCGCTGCCGCTCCTCCGGCGTCGCGACCCTGGCTCGCATCGGCTGCCGCGATTCACCCTGAAGGGTGACCTCGACGTCGGGATTGTCGCGGAGGTTGAGGAACCAGGCGGGGTGGTGGTCGTCTCCGCCGCGCGAGGCCACGACCACCACCGCGTCGCCGTCCCGCAGCGGGGACGTGAGCATCACGGACCGGGGCTGGCCGGACTTGCGGCCGATCGTGGTCAGCTCCAGCACCGGCATGTTCGCGACACGCCAGCCGGCGCGGCCGCCCGAGATCTTGAGCAGACCACGGTGGACGGCGTTCATGGTCTTCAGTGCGAAATCACTGGGCATGCCCGCAACCTAGCCCTGCGACCGCAGCGCGTCGAGTGCGCCCACCGAGTCAGACGACACGAGTCGCGATGCCGGGGTACGACACCACCAGTCCTGAGTCGTCATAGCTCAGCTCGCACGCGAAGGCGAACGCGGGCGCGGCGTACGCGTACCGCTGTTCGCCGTCCGTAGTGCGCGTGTATTCCTGCTCCAGCCGGTCGACCGTGAGGTCGAGGGCCCTGACGTACGCGGCGGGCGCCGCCGAACGAGCAGCGGGCGCCAGCTTCAGCCGGTGCACGGGGAAGGCGTTGGTCATGGCCGACGCTTCGAGATCCACGTCGAAACACCCGTCCAGCCGGGGCGCCGGCTCGCCGTCGACGAACCATCGCCCCTCGCCGTCGCTCTCGAGGAGAGCCGTCCGGACACCCGCGGCCGACCTTCCGGTGACCAAAGCCCGCCGCGTAGCCCAGGTCTCGTCAAGCGTGATGTCGTAGTCGACGCTCCACGTCCGGCCGTCCTCGACAGCCGTCGTCATCCCCGCCGCCCGGAAACCGTTGCCGCTCCGGGAAAAGTACACGACCTCGAAACCGGAACGCACACTTTCGTGAGCCCACGCGGCGGTGGCGGGCAGCTCGGCGAAAATCGGGCTCAGCCCTGGCGCTCGTAGGGCAGCTTCTCCCCCGCCTCGACCGCGAACGGCAACCGGTTCCCTTCCGGCGGCAGCGGGCACGTCGCGAAATCGGTGAACGCGCAGGGCAGGTTGCGGGCGCGAGTGAAGTCGAGGACGACGGAGCCGTCCTCCGCGGGAGTGTCCACGGCGAGTGACCGGTTCGCCCCATAGGTGGTGACACCGCTCGTGGCGTCGGTGAACAGGATGCTCAGCCCGCCGTCATGACCGTTGAACGCGGTCAGCGTGTACTCGGTGCCGTCGTGGGCGAACCGCACCAGGCCGGGTGCCGTGTAGACGTGGCTGAGGCCCTCGACCACGGCTCCCACGGTCGTCGGACGGGGCTCGTCGAACGGTTCGAAGTGGCCGGTGAGCACCCAGGACGGGTCGGGCTCGTAGGCCGGGACGCCCCGGAAGCCCCGCAGCACCGGCGCCTTCGGGTCGTGCACGCGGATCAGGTAGCCGGAGCGGCGGGCGATCTCGACCTCGACTTCACCCGTGCGCACCCGCGTGCCGGCGCCGCTGTTCACCAGCTCGAACCGCCGTACGCCGGCCACCGGCTCGCCCTCGTGGGAGAACTCGGCACCCCGCGGGTCGAGATACGCGGCTTCCTTGTCCTGCCACCAGCGGCCGGGCAGTCCCGGATACTCCCGGGGTTCGTCCTCGAGCCAGTCGAGGGAGACCAGCGCCAGCCAGCCGTGGGGATCCGCGAGGTCCCGCTCCCGCTGCTCCCGCCAGTCCCGCCACCGCTGGACGAATTCCCCGGATCGCACACTCGCGCTCATTGTCTGCCCCTTTCCGGCCCGTATGGCCACCATGCCAACATCGCGCCACACCGGGTATTCCGCGTCCCACCATGCGGTCGTATCACCTCCGCGTTCCGATCCGGCTCGGGCCCTGGTAGGCGCGTAACGCTCGTCGGGCCGGGCGCGACTGCTGGGAACGCACGGGAAACAGTGCAGGGGAGGTCACAGATGTGGTCGTTGTTCAGGAGGAACACGCTTCCCGGGGCGCCGGTGAATCCGCCGTTCGCGCCACCGCCGGTCGGCCGGATCAGCGCGGAACCCCCGCCGATGGGCACCGATTCCCCCTCCCGCGCAAGGCTTGTCGCGTTACCGGAAAACGGCAGGATCCGAGTAGTCGGTGAATCCCGCTATCAGGAGGCGTTGCGGCTCGCCGCGCACGGCCGGGCCGCCGGGAACGAACTCGACGACCACATTCCGGCCACCGCGGTCCTCGTCCCCGAGCCGGGCAACAAGGCGGACGCCAACGCGGTGCGCGTCGACGTCGTGTGCGGGCAACGGAAACTGACCGTCGGCTATCTCCCCCGCGAGCTGGCCGCCGAGTACCAGCCGGAACTACTCGACCTGCGCCGGCGCGGCGCTTTCGGCACCTGCCCGGCGCGGATCGCGGGCGGCGGCGCGAAATTCTACGGAATCTACCTGCATCTCGCGCGCCCCTGGGAACTCCGGGCCGCCGGGCCGGGCGACCCCGTCGTCGCCGCATCGCACGACCGCACGGTGCTGCTGCGCAACGACTGGTTCTGCACGGTCACGAAAGAACAGGACCACCAGGACGTCCTGCTGAAGTTCGCGCCGCGGCGCGGCCAGGAGTTCCGGACGGTCACCGCGCAGCTCGGGTTCTGCACGATCAGCTCCGGGAAATACCGCGGCGAACCGGCGATCGAGGTACGCCTCGACGGCGAGCGCGTCGGGCAGCTCACCTACGCGATGTCCATGCGGTACCACGACCGGGTGAAGGTCCTGCTCGACCGCGGGCTGGAGGTCACCTGCGAAGCGGTCACCAAGAACACGGACAAGGGCATCGAGATCGAGCTCATGATGCCTGCCGGTCCGAGACGCGACAACCAACGCCGCCTCTCGCTCTGACGGGCTTCACGCACCCCTGGCGTCGAGCAGGTCGAGATAACCATTGCTCGCTTCCCACAACGCGTCGGAAATCCCGGTGAGCTTGCCGGGCTTCCAACGGCGATCGTCGTACTCGCGAGTGCGCTCGCGCAACGCACGCAGACTGACCGCGAGTTCGTCGTCGAGCCGGGTACGCAGTTCCTCCGGTGACGGCGCGGGAAGGCGGACGTCGTGGCCCCGGCCCGCACGCAACGTGGCGAGCGTGTCCTCGGCGATCCCCGTTTCCGCGTCCCACACCAAAGCGGGCCGGTCGACGAAGTGGTTCCAGACCGGGGCGTGCGCCGACCGCCACAGCGGGCGGACCGGGATCTTCGCGACCCTGGTCATCTGCTCCCAGTGCTCCGCGCCCTGCGGTCTGGCCAACCAGGGAACGTCGCCGACCGGCAGGTCGACGACCAGCGCCACGGTGACGTAGTCGAGTTCGCGAGGCGACTCAAGGATGTCCCCGAGCGCCCACAGCTGGGTGACCGACAGCGAGTACCGCGCCATCGGCGAACCGACGAGTTCCGCGCACGTACGCGCGACCGCGTTGAGATGGTGGATCCCGCGCTCCCACTTCACCCGGGCATTCTGACCCCTCCGTCCGTTGAGTAGGGTCGCCGGGTGGCGGAGAGTGAGACCGTCGTCGAGATCTACACCGACGGCGCGTGCAGCGGCAATCCCGGACCGGGCGGCTGGGGCGCCGTGCTGCGCTACGGCAAGCACGAGAAGGACCTCTACGGCGCCGAATCCGGCACCACGACGAACAACCGGATGGAGCTCATGGCGCCCATCCGCGCGCTGGAAAGCCTCAAGCGGCCTTCGGTGGTCCGGGTCTTCACCGACAGCACGTACGTCCGCAACGGCGTCACGCAGTGGATGATCCGCTGGAAGGGCAATGGCTGGCTCACCCAGGCGCGGCAACCGGTGAAAAACGCCGACCTCTGGCAGCGGCTCGACGCGGCCGCCGCGCCGCACGAGGTGGAATGGCGCTGGGTCAAGGGACACGCGGGGTTGCCCGGGAACGAACGCGCCGACCGGCTCGCCGTTCGCGGGGCGCAGGAAGCGGCCGGAATCGTCGCGGCGGGCGGTTAGCCGCCCGCCGTCGGTGCCCGCGAAGTCGCCGAAGCGGGCGACGTGGTGCCACACCCTTCTTGGGCGGCAGCCCGTGCCCGCGTCTCCCGCACCTTTCTCGCAATCGTGGGCCCCAGCGCACGGGAAGATCCACGGGGCGTTGCGAAACGATCACAGCGCTGGGCCGTTCGGGCGATTTGTACCGAACGGACGTTTGACCGCTTCCCCTCGAAAGGAATCATCAACGCTACGAGGTCAGTCGAGGACGGAGAGTGACATGGCGGATCCTGAATTCTTCCTCGGCCCGGACGGGAAACTCCACCCCATCACCCCCAAGAAGACCGGCGGGGCGGCGGCCATGGCCGCCATGGCGCTGGGCGCCGCGATGGCCGCGAGCAGTACGGCCGGCGGTGGCACGGCAGCACAACCGGACGCGGGCGGCGGCGCCGGTGGCGGCGGCAGGACGTCGTCCGAGGCGGCGGCACGTAGCGGAAACCACGAGGAAGCCTTGCGCTTTCTGGGACTCACGACCGTCACGAAGGTCGGCAGCGCCCGCGAACCCACGTGCGTACCCCGCACCTCCGGCCAGGTGCGGCAGTTCCTGGTCCGGCATCCCTGTGTCTCGATGTCGCGAATGTCGCTCACCGCCGGGGACGACGCGGGCACCGCGATCGCGGTCACCATCGCCTGGATAGAACTGCCCCAGGCAGGCCAGGCAGCCGAACTCGAGACCCTCACCGGCGATGTCGAGCCGCTGCCCGGCGGCGTACGTTCCGGTGCGCACCGGCAGTCGCGAATGGACGGTGCGGTCGTCGTCATCGCCGCCGCCACCGCGACGAGCGGGCAGCCGTCCGCGCGGACACTCGACGAAGTGGCGGGCACCGCCGCGCAGTTCCCGCCGCCGAGCACCTGACACAATCGCGGGATGCCCGAAACTCCGTGCCCCTGCGGCCTCGGCGAACCGTACGACGCCTGCTGCGGCCGCTACCACCGGGGCGAGCAGACCGCCCCGACCGCCGAACTGCTGATGCGCTCGCGGTACAGCGCGTTCGCCGTCGGGGACGCCGGCTATCTGCTGCGGACCTGGCATCCCTCGGCCCGGCCCGCGAACCTGGACCTCGACCCGGCCCAGCGGTGGGCCCGGCTGGAGATCCTCGGGCACACCGGCGGCGGACTCCTGCAGGCCGAGGGCACGGTCGAGTTTCGCGCGCACTACCGGCACGACGGGCAGCGCGGCGTCCTGCACGAGAACAGCCGGTTCGTCCGCGAAGGCGGGCAGTGGCTATACCTCGACGCCCTCGCCTGAAGCCAACGCCGGGCGACATTCGGACGAAACGTGACAACTGGGGCTGTTCCCCGGGTGTCCGGGCGGCTACCATCACCCTCGATTGTTAGGGATCTTTACTAACGATCAGTGCCCCACCCGTCCTTCCCGATCACCCGCCGCCGTGTGCCCAATGAGGAGGCGCGCTCGTGAGCCATCGGCATGCAAGACTCCGGATCCCGCTACGGCTGCTGGCCGTGGCGACACTCGCCGTCGCGGTGGGCGGTGCGACCGTCCCGGCGGCGACCGGCCAGGAACCCGCGCGCGCCGCGGTGTCCGTCGGCGCCGCGGCCGGGACCGCGACCCCGCTTCCCGGTTATCTCATCCAGACCTCCGCGCAGGCCGGCGACGACGCGGCGGTCTCGAAGCCCGGCTTCCCGACCGCCGGCTGGTACCCGGTCGACTCCCGCAGCACGGTCTTCGCGGGCCTGGTGCGCAACGGCAAGTACCCCGATCCGTTCTACTCGACGAACATGAAGAACGTGCCGAAGTCCGACTTCGCCGTTCCGTGGTGGTACCGCACCGATCTCACGCTCGACGACACGTCCGCGCGCACCTACCTGGACTTCAGCGGCGTACTGTCCAAAGCGGACGTCTGGGTCAACGGCACAAGGGTCGCGGCGAAGGACCAGGTCAACGGCGCCTACACGCGGCACGACCTGGACATCACCGCGCAGGTGCACACCGGCGTCAACAGCGTCGCGTTCAAGGTCTACCCCAATGATCCGAACAAGGACCTCTCGATGGGCTGGATCGACTGGGCGCAGACCCCGCCGGACCAGAACATGGGGATCGTGCGCGACGTCCTGGTCCGCCGCGGCGGACCGGTCGCGCTGCGCGGCGGGCACGTCGTCACGAATCTCGCGCTCCCCGGCCTGAAGCACGCCGACCTCACCGTGAAGGCCGACGTCCGCAACGACTCGGCGAACGCGGTGCAGACCGTCGTCTCCGGGACCGTCGCCGGGCGTCCGATCAGCCAGACGGTTTCCTTGGCGGCGAAGGAGAAGAAGACCGTCACGTTCCCGGTGGTCGGGATCGACGACCCGAACGTGTGGTGGCCGGCCGGGATGGGCGGCCAGCCGCTCCACGACCTCGACCTGACCGCGAGTGTCGCCGGGTCCATTTCGGACAGTGCACACTCAAGGTTCGGGATCCGGGACGTCAAGGCGCCGCTGAATTCCAGCGGCGGGCGCCAGTACTCGGTCAACGGACGGCCGCTGCTGATCCGCGGCGGCGGCTGGTCGCCGGACCTGCTGCTGCGCTGGGACGTACGGCACGTGGCCGACAAGCTCTCCTACGTCAAGGATCTCGGGCTCAACACCGTGCGGCTGGAGGGGCACATCGAGCCGGACGAGTTCTTCGACCTCGCCGACGCCATGGGCATCATGACCATGCCGGGCTGGGAATGCTGCGACAAATGGGAAGGCCAGGTCAACGGCAGCGAGCCCGGTGACAAGTGGACGGCGGCGGACTACCCGATCGCCAAGGCGTCGATGACCGGGGAGGCCGAGCGGCTGCGGAACCACCCGAGCGTCGTCTCCTTCCACATCGGCAGCGACTTCGCTCCGGACGCCACGATCGAGAAGAACTATCTCGACGCGCTCAAGGCGGCGGACTGGCAGCTGCCGGTGGTCCCGTCGGCGAAGACGAACTCGTCGCCGCAGCTGGGCAAGTCCGGGATGAAGATGAACGGGCCGTACGACTGGATCCCGCCGAACTACTGGTACGACAAGGCGCATTCGGACGCGGGCGGCGCGTGGAGCTTCAACTCCGAAACCAGCGCGGGGCCGGACATCCCGACGCTGGACACGCTCAAGCGGATGATGACCTCCGGGGAGCTGGACACGCTGTGGAAGAACCCGTCCGCGGCGCAGTACCACCGTTCCTCGTCGTCGACGTTCTCGAACCTGAAACTGTTCGGTGACGCGCTTTCCGGACGATACGGTGCCCCGGCGAACCTCGGCGACTACGTCCGGAAGGCACAGCTGGCGCAGTACGAGAACGTGCGGGCGGAGTTCGAATCGCACGCACGGAACTACTCCGACAGCTCGAACCCGTCGACCGGGCTGATCTACTGGATGCTCAACAGCCCGTGGACTTCGTTGCACTGGCAGCTCTTCGACGCCTATCTCGACCAGAACGGCGCGTACTACGGCGCGAAGAAAGCCAACGAGCCGCTGCACATCCAGTACTCGTACGACTCGAAGTCGGTCGTCGTGGTGAACTCGACCCCCGCCGTGGCGAACGGCCTGACCGCCAAGGTGCAGCTGTTCAACCTCGACGGCACGGAGAAGTTCAGCCAGACCAAGGCCGGGCTTTCCGTCGGCGGGGACGGCGCCAAGGCGACCGCGCTGACGATCCCCTCGGTGAGCGGACTGTCCACAACGTACTTGGCGAAGCTGGTGCTCACCGACGGCTCGGGCAAGGAGGTCAGCCGCAACGTGTACTGGCTGTCCACCAAGGCCGACACGCTGGACTGGTCGAAGACCGACTGGTACTACACGCCGACGACGAGTTATGCCGACCTTTCCGGCCTGAACAAGCTCGGCCAGGCCACGGTGAGCACGACGGCGAAGTCGGCCGACAACGCCGACGGCACCACGACCACGACGGTGACGCTGAAGAACACCACGGGTGGCAAGCTCCCGGCGTTCTATGTGGACAGTCACATCGTGAACGCGAGCGGGAAGCCGGTGCTGCCGATCCGGTGGAGCGACAACGCGGTCAGCCTGTGGCCGGGTGAATCGACGACGCTGACGGCGACCTACCGGACAGCCGATCTCGGCGGCTCGGCGCCGTCGGTCCGGGTCTCCGGCTGGAACACCGGCACGCAAACCGTCCCCGCGAGGTAGGCCGCCGAAGGTCCGTGAAGGCCTCCTTCCCAGCGCTGGCAAGGGGGCCTTCACGGAACGTCAGAGCGAGTCCCAGAGCAGGCGTTGCTCCCGATCGGGGTCGGACGCCGGGGCGCTGACGTCGTCGAAGAGCATCGTGACGCGGTCCGCGGGCGTGTAGCGCGCCCAGCCGGGATCGCCGACGGTGACGAACCGGACCCAGACGTCGAACATCGTCGTCGCGATCGCCTGCAGCCGTTCGCGGGGTGGTTTGGCCGTGGCGAAGAGAAAACGCCAGTTCACGTTGCCGATGTCGTCGAACACCAGCGGCAGGTCGAGCCCGTGCGGAGCGCCGAAACCCTTGCCGCGCGGGGCGATCCGCCAGTCGAGCCGGTACATCCACGCCGCTCCCCCGGCACCGTGCTGTGCCTCGGCGAGCCGGATCGCGGGCAGCCACCAGTCGCCCGCGGTGAGCGCGCGATTGCGGACGTGGTCCTCCGGCCAGTCCGGCAGCACCTCCCGATAGGCGGCCGTCGCCTTCTCGATCGCGGCCGTGTCCAGCATGGTCGACCCGGTGCCGAGCGGGTTCGCGCTCCCCGTCGCGAGCCACGCGAACAGGTCGTACTCGTCGGCCGTGGTCCCGGTCAGGATCTCGACGTCGCGAGCGGCGCCGGCCGCCACCGCGTCGCCCGGCCGTTCCGGCAGGACGTCGCCGTCGACGACCACCCGGTAGGTGACCAACGTGCCCGAGGCGGCCGAAACCCGTTGCTGTGCCTCGAGAATGCGCGTCGTGGGCAAGGTCGCCAGCCGGTCGGGACCGACGCCGAGTTCGGCCAGCACGGCCTCGGCGACCCGGTCCGCCTCGGCCGGGGTGTGCACCACCGAGCCGACCCCGGTGCCGCTCTGTACGATCGCCCGCCGGAACAACCCCCGCGCCGCGGGCACCGCCAGCAGCGTCCCGACCGTGCGCCCGCCGTTGGACTGCCCGGCGAGGGTGACCCGGCCGGGATCCCCACCGAACGCCGCGACGTTGTCGCGCACCCATTCCAGGGCCGCGACCTGGTCCCGCAGCGACAGATTGCTGTCGGCGATCCCGGGCAGCCGCAGCATGCCGAGCACGCCCAGCCGGTACCCGACGGTCACCACCACGACGTCCCGCCGCGCGAACGCCGACGCGTCGAACTGGTGTGGTGCGCCCATGACGCCGCCTCCGCCGTGGATCCACACCAGCACCGGATGCGGCCCCGGCGTCGTGGGCGCGTAGACGTTGACGGACAAGCAGTCCTCGTCGCCGAGAAAGCCCTTTCCCGTGATGCTGGGTTGCGGCGCCCGCGCGGCGAACTTCAGCGTCTCCCGCACCCCCGTCCAGCCTGCCGGGCGCCGCGGAGCGCGGAACCGCAGCTCCCCCACCGGCGGTTCGGCGTACGGGACGCCGAAAAAGACCCGGATGTCCTGGCGTTCCCTGCCGCGGACGGCGCCCGCGGCGGTTTCGACGGTGATCTCCACCCGGCCAGCCTAGAACGAGACTTGTGCTGGACCGCGCTCCAGCATGTCGAATGGACGGCGACACTGGGAGGAATTCTTGAACGCCACCGAAAACAAGCGGCTGCTGCGCGACGTCTTCGACGCGTGGGCCGCGGGCGACACCCGACCGCTGCTCGCGGCCCTCGCCGACGACGTCACGTGGACCGTGCCCGGACACAACGCCTGGTCCGGCACCTACTCCGGGAAGGACGCCGTGCTCGGCGACCTCCTGCGGCCCCTCGCCGGGCAGTTCGCGGAACGGCACACGAGCACGGCGAGCCGGTTCGTCGCCGAGGGCGATCTGGTCGTGGTCGAAACCCAGGGCCGGGTCACCACGAAGGCTGGACAGCGCTACGACAACACGTACTGCTTCGTCATCCGCGTCGACGGTGGCCGCATCCGCGCCATCACCGAATACATGGACACTCAGCTGGTCGCCGAGGTGCTGGCCGATCCCGTGAGCTAGCCCGGCGGGCCCCGGGCGACCGCCCGGGGAATGATGTTCGCGTGGAGATCGCAGCAGAGATTGTCGCCCTGGTGGTGGCGGTGCTCGTGGTGAGCGCCGTGGCGCGGCGGCTGGACTGGCCGGCGCCGCTGTGCCTGATCGCGTTCGGGGTGGCCGTCTCGTTCGTCCCCGGCATCCCGGAGTACCACCTCGAACCCGAGGTCGTGCTGCTCGGGCTGCTGCCGCCGCTGCTGTACTCGTCGGCGATCCAGGTGTCGCTGATCGACTTCCGCCGCAACCGGGGGCCGATCGCGCTGCTGTCGGTCGGGCTGGTCGTGTTCACCACGTTCGGGGTCGGCCTGGTGACCTGGCTCATCGTCCCCGGCCTGCCGCTGGCCGCGGCCATCGCGCTCGGCGCCGTCGTCGCACCGCCGGACGCGGTCGCGGCCAGCGCGGTCGCGCGCCGGGTCGGCATGCCGCGCAAGCTGGTCCGGCTGCTCGAAGGCGAGAGCCTGTTCAACGACGCCGCCGCGCTGGTCGCGCTGCGGACCGCGATCGCCGCCATCGCCGGATCGGTGAGCCTGTGGCAGGTCGGCGGGGACTTCCTGCGTGCCGCGGTCTTCGGCGCGGCGGCCGGGCTCGTGGTCGGGTTCGCGGGCGCGTGGATCAGGACCAGGCTGGACGAGCCGGTGCTCGACACCGCGTTGTCGTTCGTGCTGCCGTTCATCGCCTACCTGCCCGCCGAGGCCGTGCACGGCTCGGGGGTGCTCGCGGTGGTGATCGCCGGGCTGATCCTCGGGTACAAGGCGCCCACCATGCTGTCCGGATCGTCCCGGCTGGCCAGCAGGCTCAACTGGCACACCATCCAGTTCCTGCTGGAGAACATGGTGTTCCTGCTGATCGGCCTGCAGCTGCGGCGCATCCTCGCCGAGGTCGCGGACACCGGCATCGGCATCTTCGGGCTGGCAGGGATCTGTGCCGCCGTCCTCGCGGCGACGATCCTCACGCGGGTGCTGTGGCTGGCCGGGATCGGCCTGTTCCGTCGCGTGATCGGCACGAAGAAGAAGGTGTGGCCGTGGCGGTACTCCGCCGTGCTCGCCTGGGCCGGGATGCGGGGCGTGGTCACGCTCGCCGCCGCCTTCGTGCTGCCGCAGGACACCCCGCAACGTCCCGTGCTGGTGCTCGCCGCGTTCGTGGTGGTGGCCGGGACCCTCGCGCTCCAGGGCACGACCCTGCCGGCGCTGATCCGCAGGCTCCGGCTGCCCGCGCCCGACCCCGCCGAGGACGCGTTGCAGGAGGCCGCGGTCCTCAACGACATGACCCGCGCGGCGCTGGCGAAACTGGAGGAGATCCGGCGGCCGGAGGACCCGGACGACGTCGTCGAGCGCATTCGCGACCGGCTCCAGGCCCGTTCGGACGCCGCGTGGGAACAGCTGGGGCGGCAGAGCGCGCTCGCGGAAACGCCGAGCGACGCCTACCGTCGGCTGCGGATCCAGCTGCTCGAAGCGGAGCGCGAGGTGTTCCTGAAGGCGCGCGCCGCCGGGACCGCCGACGACGACGTGCTGCGGCGGGTGCTGGAACGGCTCGACATCGAGGAGTCGATGCTCGACGCGGACGAGGAGGAACCGCCGATGGAAGGCCGTGAACTGCGGACCCCGGCCGCGTCGGCGGGCTCCTGCAAGCATCTGGCGCACGACTGGCCGGACCACCGGCCGGAAACCACCGACTCCTGCGCGGAGTGCGTCGCGGAGGGCAGCACCTGGGTGCACCTGCGGATGTGCCTCAAGTGCGGGCACGTCGCCTGCTGCGACTCGTCACCGAAGCGGCACGCCTCCGGGCATTTCCACGACACCCGCCACCCGGTGATGCGCAGCGTCGAGCCCGGTGAGACGTGGCGCTGGTGCTTCGTGGACAAGCAACTCGGCTAACCATCGCGGTCCTTCGGCACTGTTATGTTCGGCCGTATGAGTACGCCCGAGCAGGAGATCGAATACCGCCAGCACCGTTTCACCCCGCCGCCCGGCGCGGCCGACATCTTCCTGGTGCGGCACGGCGAATCGGCGCCGGTGCGGGTGAGCTCGCCGCCGCCGATGCTCGACGGCCAGGCCGATCCCGCCCTCGCGCCCGAGGGCAGGGAGCACGCCGAACGTGTCGGCGAACGGCTGGCGGACGAGCGGATCGACGCGCTCTACGTGACGCCGCTGCGGCGGACCGCGGAAACCGCCGCGCCGCTCGCCGCGAAGCTCGGCCTCACCCCGCGAGTCGAACCGGGCCTGCGGGAGATCAACCTCGGTGAGTGGGAGGGCGGGCTGTTCCGCAAGAACACGTCCGAGGGACATCCGATCGCCGAGCGGCTCTGGAACGAACAGCGCTGGGACGTCATCCCCGGCGCCGAAGCCGACGAGGCTTTCGGCGCCAGGGTCCGGGCCGCGATCGGCAGGCTCGCCGCCGCGCACCCGGATCAGCGCGTCGCGGTGTTCACCCACGGCGGAGTCATCGGCGAGGTGTTCGCGCAGGCCGCCGGTGCCGGCGAGCGGTTCGCGTTCCTCGGCGCCGACAACGGCTCCATTTCCCGGCTGGTCGTCCTGGGCGACACGTGGATCGTGCGCGGCTTCAACGACGTCACGCACCTCGGTTAAGGACGGGAAACGTATCCCACGGCGACGAGTTCGACCGCGACGAGCACCGAGACGGCTTCGGCGGCGACCAGGCCGATGAGCACCAGGACCTGGGTCATCCCCGCCTGCACCGGGGACGCGCCGCCCAGCAGGACGCCGACATACGCGCCGGGCAACGTCACGAGCCCGACGGTCCGGGTCTGGTCGAGCGCCGGGATGAGCGCCTGACCCGCCGACGGGCGGCAGATCTCCAGCGCGGCGGGACGCGGGGTGAAGCCGAGCGCGAGTGCCGCTTCGTACTCACCGTGCCGCGCCTGGAGTTCGTCCAGCGCCCGTCGCGACGCCTGCGACGTCGCGGTCATCGCCCCGCCGATCACGATCCCGGCGATCGGCACGACCGCGATCGGCCGGAACGGCACCACCCCGGCCGCGAGCACGAGCCCCAGCACCGGGGCGACCCCGGCGGCGATCGCGACCGCCACCCACGGCAGTACTCTCCCGGCCCTCGACCCGCCGATCCGGCGTGCCGAGGTGACCGCCGCGATGCCGAACATCAGCAGCACGAACAGGCCGGTCAGCCAGCCGGAGCGCAGGATCGCCGTGATCACCAGCGAAACGAGGGCGAGCTGGACGACGGCGCGCACCGCGGCGACGACCACGGCCCGCCCCCGGCCCAGCCCGCCGTACCGCACCACGAGCGCCCCGGCACCCGCGAGTACCGCCAGCACCACCACCAGCGCCGGTCCGAACGTGATCACAGCGCTCATTATCGGGCGCTTCCGCGATCACGCCCGGCGATCGGCTAAGCGGTACAGGTCAGTTGGCGGTCTTCACCGGTGACGGTCTTTTCCGCCACGACGACGCCGTCGACGAGAATCCGGCAACGCAACGTGCCAGGGCCGGCATTCTGTGCCGACACGCTGGAGAACCCGGTCCGGTCGGCGGGCCCTGTCCTGGTGAAGGACATCGACCACGGTGTGGTGACCTCGGCGGACTGGACGAGGTCGGTGCCCGCGCCGACGTAGGTGAGGTTGCGCGCCCCGTGCTCGCCGGTCAGTTCGTAGACCACGGCGTGGCTGACCGGCTTCGCCGCCACGACCGGCGCGGCGCGTGCTTGCTCCGGGGGCGGCGCCGACGGCCGCGACGCCGTCTTGGGCATCACGTACCACGCCAGCGCGATCGCCACCGCCGCGACGCCGAGGACGACCACCACGTTGCCGATCGGTCTGTCCCGGCCCGTCCCGCCCGAAGCCGGCGGTGTCCCCGGCGATCCCGGCGACGACGGTGGCGGTGAGACCACGGTGCGAACGCGCATGGAGAGGTCATCCCTCGTTCGAGCGCACTCCCGACGAGTACGATGCCTACTTCTCGTCCGGTGTGGACGGCGCGTTAGCCACTCGACCCAAGAACTCCCACATTCACCCTTTCGGGCGCGTATCGGTCACGGAGTGTCCGACGGTTAGCGAGGGGTTAACGACGGCGGTGACGCCGTGGTCCGTGTGCGAAGGTGTCTGGTATCGCCATCAGTGCAGGGAGGTCGCGATGGCCACCATCACCGACGTCGCGTCCAGGGCCGGGGTGTCGACCGCGACGGTGTCCAGGGCGCTCAACGGCAAGTCCACTGTGGACCCGCTGCTCGCCGCCAGGGTCCAGCAGGCCGCGGCCGAACTCGGCTATCACCCCAACGGGCTCGCCAGGAACCTGCGCCGCCAGGAGACCGCCGTCCTCGCCCTCATCATCTCCGACGTCGAGAACCCGTTCTTCACCGCGATCGCGCGGGGCGTGGAGGACCTCGCCCAGACCTCCGGCTATTCGGTGGTGCTGTGCAACGCCGACGAAAACGCCGACAAGGAGCGCCGCTACATCGACGTCGCGCTGCAGGAACGGGTCGCGGGCGTGGTGCTGTCCCCGACCGGCCTCGCGACCAACGTCGACCGGCTGCGGCGGCAGGGCACGCCCGTCGTCGCGGTGGACCGCCCGCTCGCCGGGATCGTCGGCGACCAGGTGCTCGTCGACACCCGCCACGCCGCGAGCGAGGCCACCGGTCATCTGCTCGGCAACGGTTACCGGCGCGTCGGCTGTCTCACCGGTCCCGCCGGGGTCCGCACCGCGGACGACCGGCTCGCCGGGTACGTCGACGTCGTCGGCGGCCCCTCCGCGATGTTCCGCCGGTCGGAGTACCGGGCCGAGGGCGCGCGCCTCGCCGCGCTGGAACTGCTCGACGAACCGGCGCCGCCGGACGCGTTGCTGGTCGCGAACAGCACGATGACCATCGGCGTGCTGGAAGCGCTGGCCGGGCGCGGACTGCGGCCGGGGCGCGACGTCGGGATCGTGTCGTTCGACGACGCACCGTGGACGACGCTGATCGACCCACCGCTGACCGTCGTCGCCCAGCCCGCCTACGACGTCGGCCGCGTCGCGGCGGACCTGCTGCTGGCCCGGATCGGTGACAGCACCCGCGAGCCCGCCACCGTGACGCTGGAAGCCCGGCTCATCGAGCGGCGCAGCTCGCGGCGCTGATCCCCCGCGCGGGCGAGAAAGCGCTCTCTCCACGAACGTGCCCGGGGGCCGGCGAGATTGCCGGCCCCCAGGCACGCCCCACCCCCTGTGTCCCCCAGGTCCGGCGGCCGTGGCCACCGGGGCCAGTGAAGCACGAAGGCAGGAAATCGATTTCACCGGAACGTAAAGGCCACACGTCGGGGTGTCAAGCGAATACAAGCCTGGACAAGCTCGTCCGATCGAGGCAGACTTTCCGTCAGTCGCCTACCGTTCGTGTTGAGTAATGTGCGGTCTGTGTCGATCTTTGGTGAATTGACCCACAAATTGGGCGAGATACCGCACGAACCCGCACATCCGGGTTAGTCTAGGCGCATGTCTGTAGCGCTGGAGAACGTCCTCGCCAAGGCGGGCCTCAAAGTCGACGCCACCGAGTTCCTGACGATGGTCGAGGACGCCGCTCGCAGACTGTCCCCACCCAACCCGGATCCTTCGCACTACTTCTCCCCCGACCAACGGGCCGCGCTCACCGATGTCGGCCTCGACCTGACCCCCCGCGCCGAGGGCGAACCCGACTTCCGGGCCCGCACCGTGGCCGCGCACGCCGTCCTCGCCGAATCAGCGCTCAGCGTGGTCGAAGCCGCCCGGATCCTCGGTGTCGACGACAGCCGCATCCGCCACCGCCTCAAGGAAGGCAGGCTCACCGGCTGGAAGGACCAGGGCTGGCGGCTGCCGTCCTGGCAGTTCGCGGGCTCGGGCGTGCTTCCCGGCCTGGAGGTGGTGCTGCGCGCGCTGCCCGAGGACCAGCCCGCCCTGGTCGTCGCCGCCTTCATGAGCACCCCCCAGCCCGACCTCGTCATCAACGACCACCCCGCGACTCCCCGTCAGTGGTTGCTCTCCGGGGGTGACCCGGAACACGTCGCCCGGCTGATCGCCACGTTAGGCTCGCCGTTCTAGGCTGATACGTTCGCAAGTAACGATCTCTCCGACAAGGACGGACAACTCCCGACGTATGGCCCGGCTCCCCCTGCCGCCCGCACGGTCTGTCCTGGTCAAGGAGCTGAACCGCACCAAAGACGTGGTGCCGGTCCAGCCCGACACCAGGCTGGTCAGGATCTTCACCGCGCACGGCAACCATCCGCAACAGTGGAATTCGTTCCGCTACACCGGCCCGCTCCCGCACGGCCGGTTCGACCAGCAGTCGCCCGGCCGGGGCGGCCGCCCGGTCACCGACGCGGCCAACGGCGTGCTCTATTTCGGGCTTACCGTACGCACCAGCGTCGCCGAGGTCTTCCAGACCAGCTCCACCGTCGACCGCAAGACCCGCGGTCCGCGCCTGGTCGTCGTCCGTCCCACCCGCACCCTCCACCTGCTGGACCTCACCGGCCTCTGGCCCACCCGCGTCGGCGCGTCCCAGGAGATCTCGAGCGGGCCGAAGAAGCTCACCCAGGCATGGGCACGCGCGATCCGCGCCGCCTTCGGCGATCTCGACGGGCTCTGGTACCGCTCGTCGATGGACTCCGGCGGCCCCGCGCTGTGCCTGTGGGACCCGCCCGCCGGCGCCGCCCTCCCGATCGCGCCCGACGTCCTGCTGCCGCTCGACCACCCCGGCCTCGACGTCCCCCTCGGCCGCGTCTGCGAGGAGCTGAACTACACGCTGCTGTCGTGATCAGCCGGAGATCTCATGTGATCAGCCGGAGATCTCGCGTGTTCCTACAGGTGACGTGACCACCAGTCGAGGACGGCGTCGAAGCGCTGGACCCGGTGGCGGGGCTTGCCCGAGCGAGTCAGCTCGTGGCCTTCGCCGGGGAAGAGCAGGAACTCCGTCTCGGTGCCGTGCCGCCGCAGTGCCACGAACATCCGCTGCCCCTGCTCGATCGGGCACCGCCAGTCCTGCTCCGAATGCACCACCGCGAACGGGATGTCGATCTTCTCGGCGTGGGTCAGCGGACTGCGGTCGCGCTGCACCTCCGGATCCTTGCCGACGTACAGATCCACGAACGTGTAGCCGATGTCCGAACTGCCGACCATCGACACCCAGTCGTTCACCGCGCGCTCGCTCCACGCCGCCTGGAACCGCTCGCCGTGGTGCGCCGCGAGCCAGCCGGTCATGAACCCGCCGTAGGAGCCGCCCATGATCCCGACCCGCGCGGCGTCGAGGTCGGGCCGTTCGAGCGCGACGTCGAGCAGTGCGAGCACGTCGTCGGCGTCGACCGTGCCGAGGCCGCGAACGACGGCCCGTCCATAGCTTTCCCCGTATCCCGCCGAGCCGCGCGGATTGCCGAGGACGACGGCGTAGCCCGCCGACGCGTACACCTGCGCCTCGTCGAACACCGCCCAGTCCTGCTGGGCGAACGGCCCGCCGTGCACCACGCGCAACACCGGATGCGGCCCCTCGCCCTCGGGCAGCACCAGCCAGCCGTGTACGGGATACCCGTCGGGCGCGGTCGTGTTCAGCTCGACGACCTCGCACAATCCTTTGTCCCGCAACGGCTTCGAGTAGTCGGTGAGCACCCGCGGCCCACCCACGGCGAGCAGGACGACGTCGCCGGAGCTGACCGGAGTGGCGACCACCGCGACCACGTTCGGCCCGTCGGCGGCGAACCCGCGGACCACGGCCTGCCCGGCGAACACCACGGGAAGATCGGTCAGCGACGCGGTTTCCGCCGTCACGGGCACCGTACGCAGTTCCACCGCACCGCGGTTCCGCACCGCGACGAGGACGTCCTCGCCACGCGGCACCGGAGCACCCGCCGAAGCGTCGCAGTCCACCGACTCGATCTCGGTGAGCCTGCGCGCCTGCCACGGCCCTGCCCCGTCGAACGGACCGGCCGCGTAGAGGCCGGTGTTGCAGACCTCCCAGTTTCCATCCACAAAGGACTGTCCATAGAAGAACAGCGTGCCGTCGGTACCGAACACCGGATGTTCGAGATATCCCTCGCCACGCACGAAAAGTTCCGGCTCGCCACCCTCGTGGCCGACGACGTACAGGTCGCGTTCCTCGGTCTCCACCCGGCCCCAGGCGACCGGGGCGGTGAACACGATCCGTGCTCCGTCGGGTGTCCACACGGGATGCTCGACGTCGACCGCGCCGTCGGTCAGCGGCTCCGGCTCGCCCGGCTCGTCGGCGTCCAGCGCCGCGGCCACGTCGAGCGCGAACAGCCGCTGCGGCCGGTCGCGCAGGAAGCCGATGTCGTCGATGTGGTAGTCCATGCGCGTGATCCGGCGCGGCGCCTCGGCGTCGGGTTCGAGCACCTCGCCGTTTTCGTCAGGGACGCCGTAGCGGCCCGGTTCGGGAATCCGCGCCACGAAGGCGATCCGGCTCGAATCCGGGGACCACGCCGGCGCGGACACGCCGAGCGGGAGCGCGGTGAGCCGCTTCGCGTCCCCGCCCCCGGCGGGCATGACGTGCAGTTGCGGACCGCCTTCGGCGCCGCGGCCGGACCCGGCTCGCAGGAACGCCACCCACCGCCCGTCCGGCGAGATCACCGGTGACGCGTCCCGCGGCCCATGGGTCCAGGCGCGCTCGCCACCCTCGAGCGCGACCTGCCGGAGGGACCGCCGCTCGGTGTTGGACTTCAGGTCCGGCCCGCCCACCCCGACGAGCAGCAGATCGCCGTGCAGAGCGGGATGACCGGGGACCACCAGGGCTTCGATGTCGGCAGGGCGCATTCCGCCGACGGTACCGGATCGTTAGCTTGCCGAACTACCGCTCTTCGTCGTGAGCCCGGCACGTTCGTCGCGCTTGGCTTTCACCAGGCTGGCCACCGTGGTGGTGGTCAGCACGACCACGATGACGCCGAGCGAGACCCAGTTGTTGATGTCCGCCCAGTCCGGGACGACGTGGTACTCGTGCAGGGCATGCAGAACCAGCTTGAGGCCGATGAAGCCGAGGATCACCGCGAGGCCGTAGGAGAGGTAGACCAGCTTCGTCACCAGCCCGCCGAGCAGGAAGTACAGCTGCCGCAACCCCATCAGCGCGAACGCGTTGGCGGTGAAGACGAGGAACGCCTCCTGGGTGATGCCGAAGATCGCCGGGATCGAGTCGACCGCGAAGAGCAGGTCCGCGCTGCCGATCGCGACGATCACGACGAACATCGGGGTGATCATCCGCTTGCCGCCGACCTTCACGAAGGACTTGTGCCCGTGGTAGTCGTCGGTGACCGGGTAGACCTTCCGCACCCAGCGGGTGACGGCGTTCTCGTGGTACTCCTCTTCCTCCCCCTTGTTGCGCAGCATGCTGACCGCCGTCCAGATGAGCACGGCGCCGAAGAGGAAGAACACCCACACGAACTGGGCGATCAGCGCGGCGCCGACGGCGATGAACACGCTGCGCATGGCCAGCGCGAGGAGGATGCCGACGAGCAGCACCCGGTGCTGGTGGATGGCGGGCACCTTGAACGACGTCATGATGATCATGAAGATGAACAGGTTGTCCACGCTGAGCGAGTACTCGGTGATGTACCCGGTGAAGAACTCGACGCCGGGATCGTGCCCGGCGAAGAGGAAGACGCCGATGCCGAAGAGCACCGCGCACGAGATGTAGAAGATGACCCACCGCGCGGCTTCGCCCGTGGTGACCTCATGCGGCTTGCGGTCGACGATGACCAGGTCGAGCGCGATGAGCGCCAGCAGGCCACCGACCGTGGCGATCCACAGCCACAAGGGGACGAACATCGACGAAACCTCCGGATAGTGCGCAGCAGCAACTAACCGGAGGTCTCTTCCGCCGGTGCGGACACCGGCCGACGGTGCCGGGGGCGCTGGCCACCGTGCTGACGACACCGCCGCGGAGGAATACTCCCCTCACAGCGTGTCTAGTTTGACCGTTACTGACGGCGAACGCCAGTCAAGGTTGCCCGTGTCACCGTCTTGGTCGTGTTAACAGCGTCACGTGCACCCATCGGTGTCTGATCCGCGTGAGGCCGAGCCCGTGTTCTCAGGAAACTTCACATACGGTGACCTCGTGCCCCGACTCCCGATCCCGCGTACCCGCGGTGCCCGGCTCTTCGCGCTCGCCGCGGTCGTGGTGGTCCTCGCCGCCGCTGTCGTCGTCTGGTCGACCCGCTCCTCCGCGCCACCTCCGGTGCGCACCCAGGACGCCGTCCTCGACCTTCCCGCCGCGCCCGGCTCGGCCGACAAGGTCGCCATCGACACCACCACCTATTACCCCGAGCGAACCCCCGCGCCCGCCGTCCTGCTCGCGCACGGCTTCGGCGGCAGCAAGAACAGCGTCGCCGACCAGGCCCGTGAACTGGCTGGGAACGGCTTCGTCGTGCTGACCTGGTCGGCCCGCGGATTCGGGCGCAGCACCGGGAAGATCGGCCTCAACGACCCCGACGGCGAGGTCGCCGACGCGAGCGGGCTGATCGACCACCTCGTCGCGGCCCACGAGGTCGTCACCGACGCGAACGGCGACCCGAAGGTCGCGGTGACGGGCGGGTCCTACGGCGGGGCGCTGGCCCTGCTGCTCGCCGGCACCGACAAACGCGTCGACGCCGTCGCCCCGGTGATCACCTACAACGACCTCGCGCAGGGGCTGCTCCCGAACGCCGCCGCCGCGAAGGCACCGGCCGCCGGCACCCCCGCGGCGGGCGCGTTCGCCGCGGACGGGGTCTTCAAGAAATCCTGGGCGGGCAACCTCTTCTCCGCCGGATCGGGCCAGTCGGCCTCGGGCGCCGGTCCCGCCATCGAAGCGCCCGAACCCGGTCAGCAGACCCGGGACGCCGGTCAGCAGGCCGGCGGCACCGGGGGCACGGGCGGCGGTTCGGCACCGGCGCAGCCGGGCACTGGCCAGCCCGGCCCGGGTGCCGCGCAGCCCGCGCCCGCCGGGCTCTGCGGCCGGTTCACCGCGCCGGTGTGCGAGGCCTACACCGAGCTGGCCACCACCGGGAAGGCCAGCGCGAAGACGGTCGACCTGCTGCGGCGCGTCTCCCCCGCGTCGGTGACGAACCGGATCACCGTGCCGGCACTGCTCGTGCAGGGCGAGAACGACACGCTCTTCGGCCTCGACCAGTCCGACGCGACCGCCCGGCAGATCACCGCGGCGGGCGGCAAGGTCACCACGATCTGGTACACCGGCGGACACGACGGCGGCTCCCCGGGCCCGCAGCTGCGTGGCAAGATCGCCGGGTTCCTCAAGAACGCGCTCACCGGCGAGGGCCCGGCCCCGGCGAGCGAGTTCAGCTACGACGTCCAGGGCACGTTGCGGGCCAACGGAACGCCGTCGGTGCGCACCGTGCAGGCACCGGCCTACCCCGGCCTGACGACCCCGCCCGCCGAACGGCGGCTGTTCGCGCTGCGGGGCCAGGCCCAGCCGGTGGTCCGGCCCGCCGGAGCCGTTCCTTCGGCGGTGAGCGGGATTCCCGGGCTCAACGGCCTGGCGAGCGGAAGCTCGCGGCTGAGCGCGTTCTTCGGGATCGACCCGCCCGGCCAGTCCGCGCAGTTCGGTACCCCGCCGATGGACAGCCAGGTCGTCGTGGCCGGGTCCTCGACGGTGCGGCTGCGGATTTCGGCCGACCCCGCGCACCCGGTGCCCGAGGCGGTGCTGTTCGCCAAGCTCTACGACGTCGGCCAAGACGGCACGCGAGCGCTCCCGGCGAACGCGGTCGCGCCGTTCCGGGTCACCGGACTACCCGCGGACGGCAGCCCGGTGGACGTCACCGTGACGCTGCCGGGCATCGTGCGCCCCGTCGAAGCCGGTCATTCGCTACGCCTCGTGGTCGGCACGACCGATCAGGCGTACTCGGTGCCTGCCACACCGGCGGCGTTCCGGATCGCCCTGGCCGACAACACCGCGCTCGGCGTCCCGGTCGTGCAGGGCACGGCCGTCGGCGCAGGGGTGCCCGCGTGGCAGCTGATCGGCATCGGCGGCACGCTCGCGATCGGGATCGTGGTGGTGGTGTTCGCCGCGATCCGGCGCCGCCGGGCCCATGACGTCGACCCGGAGCTGGAGCGGACGCCGCTGGTCATCGAGGGACTGCGCAAGCGGTACTCCGGCGGGTTCGTCGCCGTCGACGGCCTGTCGTTCCGGGTCGAGCCGGGCCAGGTGCTCGGCCTGCTCGGGCCGAACGGCGCCGGGAAGACGACGACCCTGCGCATGCTGATGGGCCTGATCACCCCGACCGAGGGCAGCATCAGGGTCTTCGGCCACCGCATCACGCCCGGCGCGCCGGTGCTCTCCCGTATCGGGTCCTTTGTGGAGGGTTCGGGGTTCCTGCCGCACCTGTCCGGCAAGGCGAACCTCGAACTGTACTGGGCGAGCACGGGACGCCCCGCCGAGAAAGCGCATTTCGCCGAGGCGCTGGAGATCGCGGGGCTCGGCGACGCGGTGCACCGCCGGGTGAAGACCTACAGCCAGGGCATGCGGCAGCGGCTCGCGATCGCGCAGGCGATGCTCGGCCTGCCGGAGCTGATGGTGCTCGACGAACCGACCAACGGGCTCGACCCGCCGCAGATCCACCAGATGCGCGAGGTACTGCGCCGGTACGCGGCGACCGGGCGCACCGTGGTGGTGTCGAGCCACCTGCTGGCCGAGGTCGAGCAGACCTGCACGCACGTGGTGGTCATGCACCGCGGCAAGCTGGTCGCCTCGGGCGAGGTCGGCGAACTGGCGGCGTCCAGTGGGGAAGCGACGTTCCGGGTGGACAACCCGCGGACGGCCGCCGAGGCGCTGCGAGCCGTCGGCGGGGTCACCGGTGTCGCCGTCGAAGGCGACCTCGTGCACGCGAACCTCGACGGTGTGCCGCGCGCCGAAGCGGTGGCGCTGCTCGTCCGCGCGGGTGTCGCGGTGGAGCAGGCCGGACCGCGGCGACGGTTGGAAGACGCTTTCCTGCAGCTGGTCACGGAGGAATCGTGAGTAACCAAGGGACCGACGGGATGCACGGTGGGGTGCACACCGATCCGGCCGCGCTGACCGAACTGACCGACGTCGCCTCACACGAGCCTGCGGAGGTGGGGCCGGACGGCGCCGTCGCCGGGTACCGGGCCGACCGCACGCTGCGGCTGGGTGTGGAACTGAAACGGCAGCTCAGGCGCCGCCGCACCCAGCTGCTGCTCGGGTTCGTCGCGGTGCTGCCGTTCATCCTGGTGCTGGCGTTCGAGCTGGGCCAGTCCAGCCCGAACCGGCGCAGCGGCGGGTTCGTGGACCTGGCGACCGCGAGCGCGCCGAACTTCGTGGTGCTGGCGCTGTTCGTCTCCGGTACGTTCCTGCTGCCGATGATCGTGGCGTTGTTCTTCGGCGACACCATCGCGAGCGAATCGTCGTGGTCGAGCCTGAAGTACCTGCTGGCGATCCCGGTACCCCGGCACCGGGTGCTGCGGCAGAAGGCGATCGTGTCGGGGATCCTGTCGGTGGCCGCGCTCGTGCTGCTGCCACTGGTATCCCTTGTGGTGGGGCTGCTCTGGTACGGGGCGGGCGACGCGATCAGCCCGACCGGCGACGCGGTGCCGTTCGGCAAGAGCCTTGTCGCCATCGGACTGTCCACTGTGTACATCATCGTGCAGTTGGCGTGGGTGGCCGGGCTCGCGCTGCTGCTGTCCGTGTCCACCGACGCGCCGCTCGGCGCGGTCGGCGGCGCGGTGCTGGTGGCCATCCTGTCCCAGATACTGGACCAGATCACCGCGCTGGCCGGGCTGCGGAACTACCTGCCGACGCACTACTCCTTCTCCTGGATCGACCTGATATCCACCGATATCGACTGGACGAACATCGCCTCCGGGCTGTTCTCGGCGGCCGTCTACGGCACCGTGTTCCTGTTGCTGGCCGGTCGCCGCTTCGCCACAAAGGACATCACCAGCTGACATTCGGTGAGCCGGGAACGGGCCGTCGCAAACACCGGTGTCCCCCAGGGAGACGAACCAGAGTCCTTGGGGGACACCGGTTTTCACCGCTCGTGGCGATATTCACCCAACCGAGCGGGCGAGCCGTGGAATCCATTCGCTGATTACTATTTCTTCCGCCGTGGCCCTCTTCGGGTGAAAACCGCTCCGGCCATGGCTCATCCGGCGGGAACTCTCTATCTTCATGAAGGACGACGCGGCGAGGGCACCGAGAACGCAAGGATGTCGCCATGACCCAGTCTGTGGAAGTTCCACTCCAGGAATTCGTCCTCGATTGGACGCTGCCCGCACCCGACGGCAGCCGGATCAGCTTCGTCGCCTCTGGTGAGGTGAGCCTGCTGAACGGCGACCGCGCCTACAAGATCGACGGTGTGCTCTACATCGCCGAGGGCGGCGAACATCTCCGTCAACTCGGCAGCCCCAAGTTGTTCGTCCGCCGCAACGGCGTCGAGGCCAGCGGACGCTACTGGGGCTGGGAAACCATCACCCGCCAGTCCGGCACCCGGCTGACCGAGATGGACGCGTACTTCATCCGCACCGGCTACTGGGCTCCCGCGGATCGCTCGATCCTGCTGAGCCTCGGCGCGGAAACGGGCTGGACCAAGAAGAAGACCTACAGTCCCACGGTCCGCGTCCGCCTGGTCGACTGACCGCCGGGTCAGCCCGCCGCGCCGACGTTTTCCTCGCGGGGGCCCGCTTCGGCGAGTGCCTTGATGCCCTCGACGGTGGCTCGCATGTTCGTGCGGAACTCCTCGATCCGCATGGCCACGAGCTGCTCCTCGCGTTCGGGCATCTTCGCGATGATGTCGGTGAGGTTGGAGGGGCCGGGGCCCATCTGCCCGCGCTGCCGCAGGAGGGTCCCGTCCCCGTCCGGGATCAGCTCGAACCGCCAGGTCCCGGCCGGATTGTCCACGTCCTCTACCGCCCACGCGAACAGCCTGCCGGGCTCGAAGCCCACCACCGTCGAGGTGGTCTCCCACTCCCCCGCGTACGGGTGGGAGTTGCGGCCGCGGAACCGGGCACCGAGCCCGGGTCCGGCGTCGTCGAGCCAGTAGCCGCCCTTGAACTCGGCCGAGAACCGGGACGGCAGGTCGACGTCGATCAGCCACGACCACACGTGCTCCGGCGACGCGGCGATCCGGATTTCGACCTCGGCCGACGGACAGTCCGAGTACTTCATGGCTCTCCCCAGTGCTTCCGGCGATTCGGCGTTCTCGCAACCTAGTCATCGCGGTACGGCGGGAACAACTCGCACCGTGCCCGCGTCCGGGCACCACCGGAGATGCCACCCCGGCGGTGACGAGCCAGCCGAAAGTCGGTGACCGGCCGGTTCTTCCACCGGTCAGCGCTTGTCGCCCCCATGCGGTTTCTGTGAGGATCCCACGGCTGGGGAAATCCCGAACTCGGAGGCGCGGATGCGCGGGCTGCTCGCTGTCTGGTCGGCGGTTCTGGTCACCATCCTGACCGTGTCGGGCTTTGCCCCGTCCGCGCGGGCGGCCACACCCGGCGGCGGGGACATCGGCGACGCGCTGCGGCACATTCCCGGTCTCACGGTCGTCGGCGAGGATCCCGCTCCGGCGGGTTACCGCTTCTTCCGGTTGACCTTCACCCAGCCCGCCGACCACCGCGATCCGCGGGCGGGGACGTTCGAGCAGCGGTTCACCTTGCTGCACCGGGATTTCGCGGCGCCGACCGTCGCCTACACCAGCGGGTACAACGTGTCGACCACGCCGAACCGGTCCGAACCGACCCAGCTCGTCAACGGTAACCAGCTGTCGATGGAGTACCGGTATTTCACCCCGTCGCGGCCGCGGCCGGAGAACTGGGCCGAGCAGCTGACGATCTGGCAGGCCGCGGTCGACGAGCATCGCGCGGTGCAGGCGTTCAAGGCCATCTACCCCGGGAAATGGCTGGCCACCGGTGGCAGCAAGGGCGGGATGACGGCGACCTACTTCCGCCGGTTCTTCCCGGACGACGTCGACGGCACGATCCCCTACGTCGCACCCAACGACGTCATCAACGAGATCGACAGCTACAACCGGTTCCTTTCCCGGGTGGGCAACGATCCGGGCTGCCGTGCGGCGCTCAAGGCAATCCAGCGAGACGCGCTGAAACGACGCGACGAGTTCGGCGCGCTCGCCGGGGCCGACGCGGCGAAGAAGGGGTACACCTTTTCGATCGTGGGCTCACTGGACAAGTCGCTGGAGGTCGCGGTCATCGACTCGTACTTCGCCTTCTGGCAGTACCAGAAGCAGGCGGACTGCGCGACGGTGCCGAAGGCGGGCGCTCCCGCGGCCGACGTCTACGCCTGGTTCGAGAAGGTGGAAAGCTTCACCACCTACGCGGACCAGGAGCTGGCACCGTACATCCCGTACTACTACCAGGCGGCGGTCCAGCTGGGCTCACCCGAGGCGTACGACGGTTATCTGCGGGATCTGTTGCGCTACCCGGGCGCCGACGTCCCGGAGACCTTCGTGCCGAAGTCGATCGAACGTCCTCCGTTCGACCACTTCGCCATGCCGGACATCGACTTCTGGGTGCGCTCGCAGGGCCGCCGACTGCTGTTCGTCTACGGCTCGAACGACCCATGGGGTGCCGAGCCCTTCCGGCTCGGGCCCGGTTCACGCGACTCGTACCGGTACTTCGTTGCGGGCGGCAACCACGGCGCGAGGATCGCGCAACTGCCGGCGGACGACGCTTCGGCGGCAACCGCGACGATCCGCCGCTGGGCCGGACTGCCACCGGCTTCTTCGGCGCTGACGGCGAGGTCCGCCCCGGCGGGCTTCCCGGACTTCGACGCCGATCCGATCATGACCACGCGGCCGCGGCTGTGAGGCCGGACTACTGCTCGCCGAGCTTCACCAACTCCAGATCGGTCTGCGGGAAATCGTCCCCGATACACAGCAACGGCTCCCCCGCGACGAACGCGGCGGCATAGGTCAGGCAGTCACCGAAGTTCAACCCGGCGGGGTGTCGTCCCTTGCCGTACCGGAGGTACGCGACCTGCGCGGCCCTCCAGTGCGCGTCTCCGAAGGACAACACATCGAAGTTCCGCTGCTGCAGGAAATCCGCGAGCAGCGCCTTGCCTCGGTTGCCTTCCTTGTGCACGAGCACGATCGTCGTCTCGACCAGGGTCGGCGAACCGATCCGGCACACCGGGGCGGCACCGATGGCCGCGCCGATCCGCTCGGCCCGGGGTTCTCCGAGAATCGCGGCGATGATCGCGGAGCTGTCCAGGATCACACGCCACCCGGCCCGTACCCGAGGATCTCCTCGCGCTCCGCCTTCGTCACCGGCACGCCCCGGTTCTCCGGGCTGACCTGCGGCCAGATCTCCTCCCGGAGGAAACGCACGAACTCCTCGCCGTTGCGCGCGCCGTCCCGTTCCGCGACCAGCCGATCACGCAGCAGCCGTAAACCGTCGCGCACCGCCGCCGTCTTGCTACCACCAGTCATCGCTGCCACCTCCTCGGCAAGTCGCTCCGCGTCCGGATCCTTGATGTTCATCGGCATGGTGTAATGGTACCCGGCTATGGTGTAAATGCACCATCATTTGATTCCGGCCGCGTCCATGCCGCGCAGCTCCTTCTTCAGGTCGGAGATCTCGTCTCGCAGCCGGGCGGCCAGCTCGAACTGCAGATCGCGCGCGGCCTGCATCATCTGGTCGGTCATCTGCTGGATGAGGTCGGCGAGCTGGGCCCGCGGCATGGCCGAGACGTCCTTGTCCACGAGCATCCCGGAGCTGCGGACCTTGTCCCCCTGTTCGGGCTTCTTGCCCCGCGAGACGTTGCGGCCCGAGCCGCCGACGGCCACCGACTCGGTGTCCTCGGCCTCGCTGTAGACCCGGTCGAGGATGTCGGCGATCTTCTTCCGCAGTGGCTGCGGATCGACGCCGCGCTCCTCGTTGTACGCGACCTGCTTCGCGCGGCGCCGGTCGGTTTCCTCGATCGCGTGCCGCATCGAATCGGTGATCTTGTCCGCGTACATGTGCACTTCGCCGGACACGTTCCGCGCCGCGCGGCCGATGGTCTGGATCAGCGAGGTCCCGCTGCGCAGGAAGCCTTCCTTGTCCGCGTCGAGGATCGCCACCAGCGACACCTCGGGCAGGTCGAGGCCCTCCCGGAGCAGGTTGATGCCGACCAGCACGTCGAAGTCGCCCGCGCGCAGCTGCCGCAGCAGCTCGACGCGGCGCAGCGTGTCCACCTCGGAGTGCAGGTACCGCACCCGGATGCCCAGTTCGAGCAGGTAGTCGGTGAGGTCCTCGGCCATCTTCTTGGTCAGCGTCGTGACCAGGACGCGCTCGTCCTTCTCCGCGCGCTCGCGGATCTCGTGCACCAGGTCGTCGATCTGCCCTTCGGTGGGTTTGACGACCACCTTCGGGTCGACCAGGCCCGTCGGCCGGATGACCTGCTCGACGAACTCGCCGCCTGCCTGGCCCATCTCGTACGGCCCCGGCGTCGCCGACAGGTAGACGGTCTGGCCGATCCGGTCGGTGAACTCCTCCCAGGTCAGCGGGCGGTTGTCGACCGCGCTCGGCAGCCGGAAGCCGTACTCCACCAGGTTCCGCTTGCGGGACATGTCGCCCTCGAACATGCCGCCGATCTGCGGCACCGTCTGGTGCGACTCGTCGATGACCAGGAGGAAGTCGTCCGGGAAGTAGTCGATCAGCGTCGCGGGCGCGGACCCGGCCTCGCGGCCGTCGATGTGCCGCGAGTAGTTCTCGATCCCGGAACAGAAGCCGACCTGGCGCATCATCTCGATGTCGTAGGCCGTGCGCATCCGCAGCCGCTGCGCCTCCAGCAGCTTGCCCTGCTTCTCCAGGTCGGCCAGCCGCTCCTCCAGCTCGGCCTCGATCCCGCGGATCGCCTTCTCCATCCGCTCCGGCCCGGCGACGTAGTGCGTGGCCGGGAAGATGCGCACCTCGTCGACCTCTTTGACGATGTCCCCGGTCAGCGGGTGCAGGTAGTACAGCTTCTCGATCTCGTCACCGAAGAACTCGACCCGGATGGCCAGCTCCTCGTACGCCGGGATGATCTCGACCGTGTCGCCACGGGCGCGGAACGTGCCGCGGGCGAACGCGATGTCGTTGCGCGTGTACTGCACGTCGACCAGCGCGCGCAGGAAGACGTCCCGGTCGAGCTGCTCGCCGACCTTCAGCTTCGTCGATCGGTCCAAATAGGACTGCGGCGTGCCGAGGCCGTAGATGCAGGACACACTGGCCACCACGATCACGTCCCGCCGGGACAGCAGGTTCATCGTCGCCGAGTGGCGCAGCCGCTCGACGTCGTCGTTGATCGAGGAGTCCTTCTCGATGTAGGTGTCCGTCTGCGCGATGTACGCCTCGGGCTGGTAGTAGTCGTAGTAGCTGACGAAGTACTCGACCGCGTTGTGCGGGAACAGCTCGCGCAGCTCGTTGGCCAGCTGGGCGGCGAGCGTCTTGTTCGGCGCCATCACCAGCGTGGGCCGCTGGACGCGCTCGATCAGCCACGCCGTGGTCGCCGACTTGCCGGTACCGGTGGCACCCAGCAGCACGACGTCCTTCTCGCCCGCCTTGACCCGGCGTTCGAGCTCGTCGATGGCCGCCGGCTGGTCACCGGCGGGCTGGTACTCGCTGACCACCTCGAACCGGCCGCCGGTGCGCGGGATGTCGGTCACCGGGCGGAAGTCGGACTGGGCGAGTACGGGATGTTCGGTTGCGAAAGCCACGAGAACCAGGGTAGGCGCCACCACCGACAGTTTCCCAACCGAGCGGCGCCGACCTGCGTGAAGCCGCCCGGCCGACGCGCCGGGCCAGCGTGCTGAAGGACGCTTTCAGTGCGTTGGCGGTGCTGAAGGACGCCTTTAGTGCATCGAGCGCTCCGAAGGCGTCCTTCAGCACATCCGGCCGCCGGAACTCAGCCGGGGCGGTAGGCGGTGACGTCGGTGACGGCCGTGCCGGAGACGGTGAAGAACAGCAGCGCGGCCGGGACGGGCGCGTCGCCGTAGCACTCGACCACGACGCGGTCCGGACCGGTCGCGCGCACCTCCGTCCGGCCGCAGGCGGCCAGCACCGCCAGCACCTCGGGTGCGACCGCGTCCCGCTCCCCCGCCCGCACCCGCGCGCAGAACGCGAGGACGACCTCGCGCGGGGAGGGCGGCGGCGGCGAGGGCAGGCCCGCTTCGTCGAAGAGGCGATTGAGCTGGTCGGCGGCCGAAACCGCGCGCGGGAAGCCGGCGAAGGCGGCGGCCTGGACGACCACCTCGCACAGCTCGGCAGGCGAGAGTCCGGATGCCAGTCCGGTCTTCAGGTGCACGCTCAGCGGCGGGCCGACCATTCCCGCCGCCACGATCGCGGAGAGCGTCGCGGCTTCGCGCGTCCTGGCGTCCAGGCCCGGCCGCTCGTGCAGGTGGCCGTACACCGTGCCGACCGCCAGTTCGCCGAGCGCCGGGACGGTCGCGAACAACGCGTCCAGCCGCTGCTCGCCGCCTTCGACCAGTTCGGCGAAGTTCGCCCGCCCGCGACGGTGCAGTTCGTCCATCGGCTCGGTCATCGAGGTTCCTTTCAGCAGCCGCAGTCGCAGCAGGAACAGCACTCGCAACAGGAACTGTCACAGCCACAGCCGTCGCACGACGTGCCGACGGGCTTGCCGCTCCACGGGCCGGGATAGGGATCACGGCAGCAGAACTGGCAGGTGCAGCACATGTACGTCGCGACCCCGCAGCCCGCGAAGAAGTTCCGTTCGCGAGGCGGGACGGCGAACTTCGGCACCCAGCAGCCGCCGCCCTGGCCGTCCTTCGGCCCAGGGTCCTTCGGCGGCTCGGGCGGCGGACCACCAGGGCCACCCGGACCACCCGGACCTCCGGGCCCACCGGGGCCGGATGCGCCGGGCGGCCCGTACCCGGGCGGCGGCGTCCCCTGCTGGAACGGCGGTGGCCCGTAGCCGGGCGGCGGGCCGAACCCCGGCTGCCCCGGTTGATGCGGATGCTGCTGCGGTCGCGGCCCCGGCCCGATCCACCCCGGCGGCGGCTGCTGATGGCCCTGCAGGTGGTGATGCCCGAAGGCACGGCGGACAGCCTGCCGCAGCTCGTGCACGAGCAGGACGTGCACCAGCGCCGAGTCGGTGAACTCCGCCTCGCGCAGGGCGAGTTCGACGCCCAGCACGGCGTCCGCGCACAACCGGTGGGCTTCGGCGAGGTCGGTTCCGGTCGCCAGCAAGGGATTCCACGCCCCGGCGGCCGCATCCTCCGCCAGGTCTTCGACGGCGTCGAGCAGGTGCGCCACGCGGCCGAACAACCGGCCCGCCTCGGCGAGCGGCGCCTTGTTGCCGGGACGTCCGGCCAGCACCGCGGTCTGCGCGAACGCCGCCGCCGTCGCCAGTTCGGCCGGTTCGGTGGCGAGCAGGGCCGAGTCGCCGAGCCGGACGGCGCCTTCGAGCTCGGCCTGCCGGCCGACCGCCTCGGTGAGCACCGCGGTGTCGAAGCCGAGCCGTGCCCCGGTCCGGCCGCCCTGATCAGCCCAGCGAGCCGCGACCCGGCGCGCGGCGGCGGCGACCGGACGCCGCCGGAAGGCACCGTCCCGGTCGGCCACGTGATCACCGACCTTCGCTGACGCGAGCACGAGCGACACCGCCGCGGCGAGCTGCGCGCCACCGCCCTCGGCGACGGAAGCGGGCCGCATCGCGCGCAACGCACACGGCCCCGCGTCGCGCCGTCCGCTCCGGGGAGACTGCGCCTCCACCAGCACCGAGACGATCAGCCCGTCGTAGTTGGTCACCACCCTGGCGAACTGTCCGTGCTCGTCGCGCAGCGCGAGGCAGAGCCCGCACAGATGCGCCAGCCAGTCCGCGTGCAACCGGCCGGTCAGCCGATGACGGCAGGGCCTGATGATCCCGAACAACTCCCGCTCCCCCAGATTCGTGACGATGCTTCGCGGCACCCTAGCGCCCGCGGCGGCACCGTACCGGCGTTCGGCGGTTTTCCGCCCGGTCCGCCGCCCGGCCGGGCAGGATGGGGCGATGACCGACCTGCACCCGCCGAAGCGCGAAATCTTCGACGTCGCCGCCAGGACCAACACCGACCCGAAGGGCATCACCCGCGAGGTCGAGGAGTACCGCGAGGAGCCGTTCGGCCTGTACCTGGCCCGCCCTGCCCCTGGCAGGCCCCAGTTCCGCTACCTCGAATCGTGGCTGCTGCCCGGGCTCGGGCTGCGCCTGACCGACTTCTGGTACAACCCCGGCCACGAGCGCGACCAGGATTTCTACGCCGACGTCGTCCGCGTCGACCGGGACGGCAGCCGCTGGACGACCACCGACCTCTACCTCGACCTGGTGCTCAAGGACAAGGTCTCGGTACAGGTCATCGACACCGACGAGCTGGTGGCGGCCGTCGCGCAGGAACTGCTTTCCGTCCAGGACGCCGAATACGCGCTCGAAACCACCTACGCCGCCGTCGAGGGCCTCGCCACGCACGGCTACGACCTGGCAGCCTGGCTGTCCACAAAGGACATCAGGCTGACCTGGAAGCGGCACCCCTAGGGGACGTCCCATCCACCGATCGGTTGATCCCGGCGACCTGCCGGTGGATTCCGGTTCTGGCCGCTCCGACGATCCGCCGGGCCCCGTCCGCGCGGGATTCTCGAACACGACGAGAAGCCCGACGAGAGGGGACGGCCGGATGCCGGTCATTGAAGTACACGGACTACGCAAACGCTATGGGGACAAGGTCGCCGTGCACGACGTCTCGTTCGACGTCGAACGCGGCGAGATCTTCGGCATCCTCGGGCCCAACGGCGCGGGTAAGACAACCACGGTCGAATGCCTCGAAGGCCTGCGCGTGCCCGACGGCGGCACACTGTCGGTACTCGGGCTCGACCCGCGGCGCGACAAGGACGAGGTACGCCAGCGCGTCGGCGTCCAATTGCAGGAAAGCCGGCTGCCGGACAAGCTCCGCGTCGGCGAGGCACTGGACCTGTACGCCTCGTTCTACCGCACGCCCGCGGATCCGGAGAAGCTGCTCGCGACACTCGGCCTCACCGACAAGCGAGACACCGCGTACAAGCAGCTTTCCGGTGGGCAGAAACAACGGCTGTCCATCGCGCTCGCGCTCATCGGGAGCCCGGAGGTCGCCGTCCTCGACGAGCTCACCACCGGGCTCGACCCGCAGTCCCGCCGCGACACCTGGGATCTCATCGAGGCGGTGCGCGACCAGGGCGTGACGATCCTGCTGGTCACCCACTTCATGGAGGAGGCCGAGCGGCTCTGCGACCGGCTCGCCGTGATCGACGGCGGCCGCGTGGTCGCCATCGACACCCCGGCCGGGCTCGTCGCCGGGGTGAACGACGAACAGCGCATCCGGTTCCGCCCGTCGCGGCCGATCGACCCGCGCGAGCTCGAGACGCTGCCCGAGGTGCGGCGGGTCGACGAACACGGCGGACAGCTCGTCGTCACCGGGCGCGGCAACGTGCTGCACGCGGTGACCGCCCATCTCGCCCGCGCCCAGGTGATCGCCGGGGACCTGCGGGTCGACCAGGCCAATCTCGACGACGCGTTCGTCGCGCTGACCGGCCGGAAACTGGACTAGGACAAGGGCTGGACAGGACAAGGAAATGGCCGCACTGACCAAGATGACCGCCGTCGAGGCGAAGCTCTTCCTGCGCGATCCCGGCGCGCCGATCACCGTGCTCGGCATCCCGGTCGCGCTGCTGCTGGTGTTCGGGCTGATGCCGGACACCAGGAACCCCGATCCGAAGTTCGGCGGGCACGCGCCGCTGTCGACGCTGATCGCGCCGATGTCGGTGACGATCCTGCTCGCGATGCTCGCGCTCACGCTGTTCCCGGCCGCGATCGCCACCTACCGCGAAAAGGGGGTGCTGAAAAGGCTTTCGGCGAGCCCGGTGCCGCCGACCAGGCTGCTCACCGCGCAGCTGCTGGTGAACCTGGCGGCCGCGGTGATCGTGGTCCTGATCATCACCGGCGTGGGCAGGCTCGCGCTCGGCATGGACCTCCCGGCGAACCCGGCGGGCTTCGCGCTGTCCCTCGTACTCGGCACGGTCGCGCTGTTCTCCGTCGGCCTGGTGATCGCCGCGCTGGCGCCGACAGGGCGGGCCGCGAGCGGGATCGGCGCCGCGGCGTTCTTCCCGATGCTGGCGCTCGGCGGCGTCTGGGTGCCGAAGGAACAGCTGCCGTCGTTCCTGCAGCACGCCGCCGACGTCCTGCCGCTCGGCGCGACGCTGAACTCGCTGCGGGAGACCTGGGCGGGGAACGCGCCCGGCCTGACTCAGCTCATCGCGATGGCCGTCTTCGCCGTCGTCTGCTCCGTGATCGCCGCCCGTTCCTTCCGGTGGGAGTGAAAATGACCGCGACGCAGGAGAAAACGACCACGCTCACGGAGCCGCGCGCGGTCGCGCGGTTCGCCGCGAAGCCGGTGCTCACCATCGCCGCATTGCTCGCCGCCGTGCTCGCGCTGACCGCGGGCCGGTACGGCTACTTCGGCGACGAGCTCTACTTCCTGGCGGCCGGTCGGCATCTGGCCTGGGGGTATGTCGACCAGCCGCCGCTCCTGCCGCTGCTGGCGAGGGCGATGGACGCGATCGGCCCCGGATCCCCTTTCGTACTGCGGATTCCGGCGATCCTGGCGATGGCGGCCGGTGTCGTCTTCACCGCTCTGATCGCCCGTGAGCTGGGTGGCCAGGGCAAGGCGCAGGCGATCGCCGCGGCGACGTTCGCGGTGGCGACCCAGTTCGTCGCGACCGGGCACTACCTCGCGACGTCCACGATCGACCCGTTCCTGTGGACGGTATTGCTGTGGCTGCTGGTCCGCTGGATCCGGACCCGGCGGGACGGGCTGCTCGTATGGGCCGGAGTGGTCACGGCCATCGCGCTGTACACGAAGTTCCTGATCGGCGGCTTCTGGATCGTCGCGGGGATCGCGCTGCTCGTGTTCGGCCCGCGTGAGCTGCTCCGCCGCCCGAAACTGTGGGCGGGCGCGGGAATCGCCGCGCTCGCGCTGGTGCCGACGTTGATCTGGCAGGGCACACACGGCTGGCCGCAGCTGGGCATGGGCGCGGCGATCTCCCACGAGGTCGAGCACACCTGGGGCGGCCGGGTGGTGTTCCTGCCGTCCGTGCTGCTCATCGCGGGAATCCCGATCGGCGCGGCGCTGCTGTGCTACGGCCTGTGGCGGCTCCTGCGCTCGCCGGAGCTGCGGCCGTACCGGTTCCTCGCCTGGACGGCACTCGGCCTCGCGGTCGTCTTCTTTGCCGTGAACGGCCGGAACTACTACGTCGCGGGCATGTTCGCACCGTGCTGGGCGGTCGCGGCGGTGGAGATCGAGCGCGGGCAAGCCTCGCGGTGGTGGCGCTGGATCGCCACCTGGCCGGTGTACCTGGTCGCCGCGCTCGTCGTCGTCCCGATATCGCTCCCCGTGTGGCCGCAGTCGTGGCTGGCGAAGCATCCGTCGCTGCCGAGGCCGGTATTCGCCACCCAGGAGATCGGCTGGCCCGAAACGGCTCGCTCGGTCGCCGACGTGTACGCGGCGTTGCCCGGATCGGAACGCTCCGACACCGCAGTAATCGCCGAGAGCTACTGGGGCGCGAGCGCGCTCGACCGGTTCGGGCGCGACCTCGGACTCCCCGCGCCCGCGAGCCCCGACCGCGGTTACACGACGCTGGTGGTGCCGCCGGAAAACGCGACGAACGTGCTGTTCGTCGGCGAAGATCCGCGGCTCCTCCTCGGACATTTCGCCCACCTGCGGCCGATCGGAAAGGTCCACACCGGACTCGCGGTGGCCAACGCGATCGACGGCCAGCCCGTCTGGCTGGCCACCGGGCGGAACGAACCGTGGACGACGTTGTGGCCGAAGCTGGCACACGACTGAGGCCACCTGCCAGGGGGAACCCGGCGCCGTGGTCCCGGCCACCGCGCCGGGCCCCGCCCCCGGAGGGTGCGGGGGAGTCCCGACACCGACCCAGCCACCGAGGAGCCCCCAGGACGCCCCGCGCCCCGCCCC
>NZ_JBHYIK010000013.1:82428-113508 GCF_042739735.1 Amycolatopsis sp. NPDC059027
GGGCCCGCCCCGGGCGCGCCCCAGCGCTCGGGGCGGGGGGGCCACCGCCCCCCCCCCGGGGGCCCCCCCCGGGGCGGGGCCCCGGGGGGCCGCCCCCCCCCCCCCCCCCCCCGGGCCCGGCCCACGTAGGGTGCGGGTCAGGCCCGAGACCGACCACGAACGCGAGGAGCAGCATGGACGCCGTGACCACGGCCCCCGCGAAACCACGCGCCGGCGTCGCGACGTTCGCCAAGCTGCCGGTGGCCCTGCTCGCCGCCGGGACAGCGGCGGCCCTGCTGCTCACCGCCGGGAGATACGGCTATTTCGGGGACGAGCTGTACTTCCTCGCCGCCGGGAAGCACCTGGCCTGGGGCTACGCCGATCAGCCGCCGGTGCTCCCGGCACTGGCGTGGCTGATGAACTCGCTCGCGCCGGGGTCACTGATCGCGTTCCGGATCCCCGCGATCCTCGCCACCGCGGGCGGGGTCGTCTTCACCGCGCTCATCGCCCGCGAACTCGGCGGCGAACGCCGGGCGCAGACCAGGGCGGCGGCGGCGTACGCGATCTGCGGCCAGTTCGTGGGCAGTGGTCACTACCTCGCGACGTCGACCGTCGATCCGCTGCTGTGGACGGCGATCCTGTGGCTGCTGGTCCGCTGGATCCGTACTCGCGACGACAACCTGTTGCTGTGGCTCGGTGTGGCCACCGCGGTCGCGCTGAACATCAAGCTCCTCATCGGCGCGTTCTGGCTCGTCGCCGGGATCGCCGCGCTGGTGTTCGGCCCGCGTGAGCTGTTCCGCCGCCCGAAACTGTGGGCGGGCGCGGGAATCGCGGCGCTCTCGCTCGTCCCGACCATGATCTGGCAGGCGACCCACGGCTGGCCGCAGCTGGGCATGGGCGACGCCGTCAGCAACGAGGTCACCGAGGCAGGCGGCCGGAGCGCGTTCCTCCCCGGCCTGCTGACCGGCGCGGGACTGGTGATCGGTGCCCTGGGTGTCCTTTATGGACTGTGCGTGCTGCTGGGGAGCCGGCATCTGCGGCCGTACCGGTTTCTCGGCTGGGCCGCGCTGGGCGTGATCGCGGTGTTCGTCCTCGCCAACGGGCGCCCCTACTACGCCGCGGGCATGTTCGGCGTGTTGTGGGCCGCGGCCGCGGTGCACCTGCAACTACGACGTCCCGCGTTGTGGTGGCGCTGGGTGCCGACCTGGCCGGTGTTCGTCCTTTCCGCGCTCTTCAGCCTGCCCTACGCGCTCCCGGTGTGGCCCGCGCACTGGGTCGCCGACCATCCGGGAGCCCCTCGCCCTGCCTACGCGGCCGAGGAGATCGGCTGGCCCGATCTCGCCCAGAGCGTCGCGGACGTCTACCGCTCCCTGCCGCCAGGACAACGCGAGCACACCGCGCTCGTCACCGCGGGCTACTGGCAGGCCGGCGCGCTCGACCGGTACGGCCCCGAACGCGGGCTTCCCGAGGCGTACAGCCCGAGCCGTGGTTTCTGGTACTTCGGGCGGCCCGCGGACCACGTCGACACCGTGCTGTTCGTCGGCTACGACCCGCGGAAGCTGACCCGCGACTTCACGAGCGCGCAGATCGTCGGCAAGGTCGACAACGCGCTCGGCGTCCGCAACGCGAGCAGGCACATGCCGATCTGGCTCGTCACCGGACGGACGGCGGACTGGGCGACGATCTGGCCACAGCTGAGAGACATGAAGGCGTGACAGGTGTGAAGGTGGACTGGCGCGCACCGCTCTGGCCACCCGAGCACCGAACCGAAGCGCCGACCGGCTGGCGGCCCTGGCTTGCCCTCGTGGAGCGCTATCTGCCGTATGTCCTGCTCGCGGTGCCCACCGGGCTGAGCATCGGACTCGGCGGCCACGAACCACCCTGGGTGCTCACCACCACCGGGCTGGTCGCCGCGTCCCTGGTATGGGTCCTGCTCACCGTCACTCTCCCGCCGGAGCGGTGGCAGCAGAACCCGGTGTTCGCGGTGGTGGCCTTCAGCGGATTCGTGACGCTGGCGGGCATCCTCGAAGCGCGGGACACGAACTTCCTGATCTTCATGATCTTCGGGTTCTTCCAGGCGATGCGGCTCCGCCCGACGCCGCTGGCGCTGGCCGGGGTCGCGGTGGTGTCCCTGCTGATCCAGACGCTGCCGAACGGCGGGACCTGGCACGCGTTGACCACCGCGCCCGGCATTTGGCTCACCGTCGTGCTCGTGCAGACCGCCGCGATCGGCGGTGGTGCCGTGATCTCGGCGACGATCGCGCGGCAGAACGAAGAGCGGCGGCGCATGCTCGACCAGCTCACCGCCGCGGCCGAGGAGAACGCGGGGCTGCACCGGCAGTTGCTCAGCCAGGCCCGCGAGGCCGGCGTGCTGGACGAACGCCAGCGGCTCAGCCAGGAAATCCACGACACCCTCGCACAGGGGTTCACCGGGATCATCACGCAGCTCGAGGCGGCGGCACAGGCGAAGGAAGATCCGGGGAAGTGGCAACGTCACCTCGCGACAGCGACCACGCTGGCGCGCGAGAACCTGACCGCGGCCCGGCGCTCGGTGCACGCACTGCACCCGGAGCCGCTCGAATCGGCGACACTGCCCGAAGCGCTGGAAGAGGTGTCGCGGCAGTGGAGCGAGCGCACCGGCGTCGCGACGTCGTTCACCGCCACCGGCACGGCCCAGGTGCTGCATCCGGAACTGGAGGCGACGCTGCTGCGCATCACCCAGGAAGCACTGTCCAATGTGGACAAGCACGCCGCCGCGGGCAGGGTCGGCCTCACACTGTCCTATATGGAGGACGAGGTGACGCTCGACGTGCGTGACGACGGCACCGGCTTCGTACCGTGCCCGGCGTCGCGGCCCTCCGAAGCCGAGAGCGGATTCGGGCTGCCCGGGATGCGGCGCCGCGTCCAGCGGCTGGCCGGTACGCTGCACGTCGAGTCCGAACCGGGCGGCGGCACGGCGATCTCCGTCAGTCTCCCCGCGATCGGCGTGCAGCCGGTCGCCGGGGCCGAGGAGGGACGCGGATGACGATCACCGTGCTGATCGCGGACGACCATCCGATCGTCCGAGACGGCCTGCGCGGCATCTTCACCGGCGAGAACGGCTTCGAGGTCCTCGGCGAGGCGGGTGACGGCGCGGAGGCCGTCGCGCTGGCCGAGCGTCTCCGTCCCGCCGTGGTCCTGATGGACCTGCGGATGCCCGGCACCGACGGCGTCGCCGCGATCACCGAACTCGCCCGGCTGGGCAACCCGGCCAGGGTGCTGGTGCTGACCACCTATGACACCGACTCCGACGTGGTGCCCGCGATCGAAGCCGGCGCGACCGGCTATCTGCTCAAGGACGCGCCGCGCGAGGAACTGTTCCGCGCCGTCCGCGCGGCGGCCCGCGGCGAGGCGGTGCTCTCCCCCGCCGTCGCGAGCAGGCTCATGGGCCGGATGCGCGAGCCCGCGCGGGAACCGTTGAGCCAGCGCGAGATCGAGGTGCTGACGCTGGTGGCCCGCGGGTCGACGAACAAGGACGCGGCGAGGAAGCTGTTCATCAGCGAGGCCACCGTGAAGACCCATTTGCTGCACGTCTACGCGAAACTCGGGGTCAAGGACCGCGCCGCCGCGGTCGCCGTCGCCTTCGAACGCGGCCTGCTCGGCGGCTGACCTTCGGCGAGCTGCCTGCTCAGGGCATCCAGTCGACCGTTGCCGCCCACGCCTCGGCACGGGTGAAGGCGGCGTTGACCCAGCTCTGCTTCTCGTCGGCGTAGTGCTCGACAGTGCCGTCGGCGGCGTGCTTGTCCGCCAGCTGCCGCTTGAGAGCGGCGTAGGCCTCCCGCTCCTCGGGGTGCACCCGCAGCCAGTCGCGGAAGAGCAGCGCGAGCCGCCACGCCGGCGTCTCGGGCGTGCGGACGTGCAGATTGACCGCGCGACGGGGATCGGCCCCCAGATGCATCCGCTTGAGCCACGGCTGGGTGCCACCGTCCTGCGGGTCGTCCCACCACTCGCCGCTCGCGCGGGGGAAGCCCGCGTCCGAAAGGGCGTCGGCGACCGCGTCGGCGTCGTCCAAAGTGGACACCGTGAGCTGGAGGTCGAGGATGTTCTTGGCGGGCAGGCCCGGCACCGACGTCGAGCCGATGTGGTCCGCGCGGACGAGCCGGTCGGCCGCCGCCTGCCGGATCCTCGTCAGCTGCCGCTCGGCCTGCACCGGCCAGTCCGGGTCGTACTCGTCGATCTTCGGCGACATCGGCGGCCTGGGGCGGCGCAGGCGCAGGTTCGCCTCGAACGGCACGAGCCGGTCGGCCCACAGCGCGTCGACCTCGGCGAGAACGATGTCGGCGGCGCCGCCGTTGTCGAGCCAGACGTCGGCGACGGCGCGGCGCTGCTCCTCGGTGGCCTGCGCGCGGACCCGCGCCCGCGCGTCGTCCTCGGCCATGCCGCGGGCGGACACCAGCCTGCGCACCCGGGTCTCCACCGGCGCGTCGACCACGACGACCAGGTGATACGCCGCGGCAAGCCCGCCCTCGACCAGCAGCGGGATGTCGTGCACGACGATCGCGTCCGCCGCGGCGGCGGCCATCAGCTCGGCCGTGCGGGCGCCCACGCGGGGATGGACGATCGCGTTGAGCCGCTTGCGCGACTCCTCGTCGGCGAACGCCTTGGCGGCCAGCGCGGCGCGGTCCAGCGAACCGTCGGGGGCCAGCACGTCCATGCCGAAGGCGCTGGCGAGTTCGGCGAGCCCATCGGTGCCCGGCTCCACCACCTCGCGGGCGATCCGGTCGGAGTCGATGAGCACCGCGCCGTGCTCGGCCAGGCGGTTGGCCACCGTCGATTTCCCGGCGCCGATCCCGCCGGTCAAGCCCACTCGCAGCATGAACTCACCCTAGTCGGCCCAGCCCGCCACCCGATCAGGGGACGTCGTGGTAGCGCGCACGTGCACCCGCACGGTCCGCTGCACACCTGCTCGGGAATAGCAAGATGACCGTAGGGCGTGATTCAACTGATATGGGTGACACGCCGGGTGATTACCACCATTGCGCGTACCCATTGCGTACCGTGCGCGGCGAAGGTCGCCCACACGGAGGAACGATGGCGGACAGCAAGCGCGGCGGGAGGCACCGGCTCGGCACGCCGGGGCTGGTGCACTGCCTTCAGTACCGCCCCGTCGCACTGGCGCTCGAGGAGTATCGGCGCACGTGGTGGAACGCGCTCCTGGTGCCGGCGAAGCACAGCCTCGCGGGCCTGCGCCGCAAGGCACGGGCGGCGGCTGCCGAGCGCATCTGGGTGCCCGCCACGTCCTGATCCCGGCCGGACGGCGAAATCCGCCTGGACCAGTGGTCCGGACCAGGGAAAAGGCAAGTTCCCAAGACGGCTCGAATATCGTATCTTCTGCACCGAGGCGGACTTCGACGCCGGTGAACGGCGGATGCGAAGGGGGTGCGGGTCGTGGCCATCCGGCATCTGTCCATGCAACCTGCGGAACAGAACAATCGTGAGCGTTTTCTGGACGCGGCACTCGCCGTGTTGCTGGATCGGGGACCGACGGCGCTCACCATCCGTGGCGTCGCGGAGGCCGCCGGCGCGTCGACTATCGCTGTGTACACCAGGTTCGGCGGGCGGAGCGGGTTGTACGACGCCCTCTACGAGCGCACCTTCGACCTGCTGCGGGAAATGCTGGAAACGCTTCCGCCGGAGACCGAAGACGGGCTCGGTGATCTACTGGGCCTCGCCATGGAGTTCCGGAAGTTCGCCTGGGAGAGCCCGGCGCGATACGCGTTGATGTTCGAGCGGCCGCTGCCGGATTTCAATCCCGATCCCGGTCTGCGCGCCGTGGTGCTGCGGACGACGTTCGAATTGTTCATCGGCAAGGTACGCAGAGTTTCCCCACCGGGAATCGACGCGCGGGCGGCCGGCTACCAGTTGTGGGCCACGATGCACGGCCTGATGAGCATGGAACTGACCCTGCGGTCGCGCGCGGCGGTGTCCGGCTGGTTCATCCCGCCGACGGACGAGGCCTACGAAGAGGTCTACCGCTCCGGTGTCCAGTCCATGATCACCGGTCTCGGCCTGCGCAATCTCGCCGGCGCCTGATTTCTCCTCCCGTGCCCACTTCCCGAGCCGCGCCCGAGGGACGCCTTCGGTGCGTTGGCCGCACCGAGGGACGCCCCCGTCGCACTCAACGCACCCAGGGTGTCCCTCGGGATGTGACGAAGGGGCCCTTCGGCGCGCTGAACGCACCAACGGGCCCCTTCACGACACTTGCGTCCACAAAGGACTGACGAACGGCCGTTGCCGCGAACGCTCCGTTGGGGACGTTGATCGTCGCGAACGGAGCGTTCGCGACATGCAGCCTCGTCGCCGTCACCGCGCGTCACCCGACCCGCGCACGGAAAGCCGCGCCATAGACGGCGGAACGCCCCCGGTCCGAAGAACCGGGGGCGTTCCGTCAGCTGGTGCTCAGTGCTCACGCACCGCCGGACAGCTTCTCGCGGAGCGCCGCGAGCTGCTCGTCGCTGGCGAGCGTGCCACCGCTCTTGGACTCGGCCGGAGCGGAGGTGTAGCTCTGGTCGCCACCCTCGATGCCGGTCGCGGCATCCGCGGCGGCCTCGGCGTCGGCCTGGGCGGCCTTCGCGACCTGCTTCATGTGGGCCTCGTAGCGCGTGTGGGCCTCGGCGTACTGCCGCTCCCACTCCTCACGCTGCTTGTCGTAGCCCTCCTGCCACTCCTGCGTGTCCGGGTCGAAGCCTTCGGGGTAGATGTAGTTGCCCTCGGCGTCGTACTCGGCGGCCATGCCGTACTGGGTGGGGTCGAACTCGGTCTCCGGGGTGACGCCCTCGTTCGCCTGCTTCAGCGAGAGCGAGATCCGGCGGCGCTCCAGGTCGATGTCGATGACCTTGACCATGACGTCGCCGTTGACCTGGACGACCTGCTCCGGGATCTCCACGTGGCGCTCGGCCAGCTCGGAGATGTGCACCAGGCCCTCGATGCCCTCCTCGACGCGGACGAACGCGCCGAACGGGACGAGCTTGGTGACCTTGCCCGGCACGATCTGGCCGATCGCGTGGGTGCGGGCGAACTGGCGCCACGGGTCTTCCTGGGTCGCCTTCAGCGACAGCGAGACACGCTCGCGGTCCATGTCGACGTCCAGGACCTCGACCGTGACCTCCTGGCCGACCTCGACGACCTCGGACGGGTGGTCGATGTGCTTCCAGGACAGCTCGGAGACGTGCACGAGGCCGTCGACGCCACCCAGGTCCACGAAGGCACCGAAGTTGACGATGGACGACACGACGCCCTTGCGGACCTGGCCCTTGGCGAGCGCGTTGAGGAACTCGCTGCGCACCTCGGACTGGGTCTGCTCGAGGTAGGCGCGGCGGGACAGGACGACGTTGTTGCGGTTCTTGTCCAGCTCGATGATCTTCGCCTCGAGCTCACGGCCGACATACGGCTGGAGGTCGCGCACGCGGCGCATCTCGACCAGCGAGGCGGGCAGGAAGCCGCGGAGCCCGATGTCCAGGATGAGGCCGCCCTTGACGACCTCGATGACGGTGCCCTTGACGGGCTCGTCCTTCTCCTTGAGCTCCTCGATCGTGCCCCAGGCGCGCTCGTACTGCGCGCGCTTCTTGGACAGGATCAGACGGCCTTCCTTGTCCTCCTTCTGCAGGACAAGCGCTTCCACCTCGTCACCGACGCTGACAACCTCTGCCGGGTCGACATCGTGCTTGATGGACAGCTCACGCGAGGGGATGACACCCTCGGTCTTGTACCCGATGTCGAGCAGGACCTCGTCGCGGTCGACCTTGACGATCGTGCCCTCGACGATGTCGCCATCGTTGAAGTACTTGATGGTCTTGTCGATCGCCGCGAGGAAGTCTTCCTCCGACCCGATGTCGTTGATGGCGACCTGCTGAGGCCCGGTGGGGGCGGTCGGGGCGGTGGCGGTGTCGGTGGTCATTAGGCGGGTTGCTCCGGTGGATGGGAAGTAGTGGGTGTGCAGTTTGGCCGCGCCGCGGGCTCGGAAGCATGCGAAGACCCCATAAGCAAACGTCCACCAGTGAACGACCGCGGCATCTCCCGCAAACGGTGCGCGGCCCGATTCCCAGACGCTCGCTGAAGCGAGCCTGAGCGGTAGGCAGCGCGAACCCACTGCGCTAACAGGTATCCTACGCGGCCCCCTGTAGGGGACACAATCAGGGTCCGTCCTCGCTCGCCGGGCGGGCGATAGGCTGTCGCCAGAGGCTCCCGAGCTGGGAGAACGCACTCGGGAAGGACTGGCTTGGAGCACGGAACCGCCCTCGGCGCCGAAGCGGCCGCCGAACTCCCGCCGGAGGACCGGCACGCGCATGCGGAGCAGCGGCTCGGCACGGCGGGGACAGCGTACCGGACGGTCGGCGGCGGCGAAGCGGCCGCGGCGAACCTCGCGTGGTGGGACGCCGACGCCGACGACTACCAGGCCACCCACGGCGAGTTCCTCGGCGACGCCGACTTCGTCTGGTGCCCGGAGGGGCTGCGCGAGGCGGACGCCCGGCTGCTCGGCGACGTCCGGGGACGCCGGGTGCTCGAGGTCGGCTGCGGGCAGGCGGCCTGCTCGCGCTGGCTGGCCGCCGAGGGCGCGCACGCGGTCGCGACCGACCTGTCCGCCGGGATGCTCCGGCACGCCCGCGCCGGCAACGCGCGCACCGGCCTCGACGTCCCGCTCGTGCAGGCCAACGCCGAACGGCTCCCCCTCGCGGACGCGAGCTTCGACGTGGCGTGCTCGGCGTTCGGCGCGCTGCCGTTCGTGCCCTCGCTGGAGACGGTGTTCTCGGAGGTCCGCCGGGTGCTGCGGCCGGGTGCGCCGTGGGTGTTCTCGGTGACGCACCCGATGCGCTGGATCTTCCCGGACGATCCGGGGCCGCACGGGCTGACGGTCACCCAGCCGTACTTCGACCGGACCCCGTACGTCGAGATCGACGACGACGGCACCGCGACCTACGTCGAATACCACCGGACGCTCGGCGACTACGTGCGCGCGCTGGCCGCCACCGGGTTCACGCTGGACGACCTGCTCGAACCCGAGTGGCCCGCGGGGCACGAACGCGTCTGGGGACAGTGGAGCCCGTTGCGGGGCAAGCTCTTCCCCGGCACCGCGATCTTCCGCACGCGCCGGGACTGACCACCCGGTGGCGGCGCCGCGGCGGATCTGGCACGCGCGGTTCGCCGCGCTGGATCCCCTGCTGCGGCCGATCCCGCTGCCCCGTGGCGTTCCGCTGACGACCGGGCCGGACTTCGGCGTGCTCACCAGGACGGCCGTGGCACCGACGTCGTGGCAGGCGCTGTGGGGCGCTTCGGTGACCTACCGGCTGAGCGCGGTACCCGGCGCGGACGCCGTCGGCGGTATGCGCGCGCTGCTCGACGCCTGGGAGGAGCGGCGGCCCGGCGATCCGGAACGCGACAGCGTGCGCGTGGTGACCTGGCCGAGCCGGGACCTCGCGATCGCGGAAGTGTTGCTGGCCAAGGGATTCGTACCCGAGATCGTGCTGGCGGCGCGGAGGTCCGCGCCCTCGTCCGGTCACCACGCGCCCGAGATCGACGTACGCGGTGCGCACGAGGCCGACATCGAGGAGATCGTCGCACTGCGGCTGGCGGAACTGGAGTACGCCGCGCTGGTCGGGCCGAGCGTGCGCCGACCGGGCGCACCGGCACTGCTGGCCGCGGAAACACGGCGGAGCCTGCGGTTCGGGGCACGCATCCTGATCGCCGACCGCGAAGGCGTCGCCGCCGGGCTGGTCGCGTTCGGCGGAACACCGTCCGGCGGCGGCGAAGGCTCGCTCCCGGAAGGACGCTGGGGGCACCTCGGCACTCTCGCGGTGGCCCCCGCCGAACGCGGCCACGGGATCGGCAGGACATTGGCGGTCGCGGCGCATCGCGAACTGGATTTGTCGGGGGTGCGGGGTACGTTCCTCTACTACCACCCGGCCAACCCGCTTTCGACGGTGTTCTGGCACCGGCAGGGCTATCGTCCACTGTGGACGACCTGGGCCCGGCGGCAGGCGGGGTGACCGACGAGCGAGGGGGGAACCATGGAGATCGCCGAAGAACTCTTCGCCGCGCACCGCGCCCGGCTGGCCGCGCTCGACCCGCTGCTGCCCCGCGCGGCGCCACCGGCCGCCGGCGAGCGGCTCGACGCGGCGACCGCGAGCGGCGGCCGGGTCACCGGCGTGCTGCAACGGCAGCGCCACGGGCCGGACGACGTGCCGATGCTGTGGTCGGCCGCCGACACCTGGCAGCTGTTCCCGTACTTCGGCGACACCGGCACCGAAGGCGCCGACCTGCTGCTGCGTGCCTGGCGGGCGCGGCTGGACGGCGAGCCGCTCGGCGAGGATTCCGCGTGCGTCGTCAACTGGCCCAGCCGGGACGCGGAAGCGATCCGGGCGTTCCTCGACCACGGGATGGTGCCGCTGACCGCGCTCGCGGTCCGCACCGAGGCGCCGGTACCGGCCCCGGCGGACGGCGTCCACGTCCGGCGGGCCACGACGGCGGACTTCGCCAGCGCGCTGGCGCTGGCCGAGGCGACCTTCGAGTACACAGGGCTGGTCGCCGCGCGGCGGCGGCCCAACACCGCCGCGCTGCTCGCCCCGGCGCTGCGGGAGGATCTCAGCCAGGAACGTCCTGCGGTCTGGCTCGCCGAGCGCGACGGCGTACCGGTGGCGTACGCCCAGTGCTCCTGGGTGGACGCCACTCCGGGGATGCCGGGTTCGGAACTGCTGCCCTCCGGGCTCTGGGGCTACGTCAACAACGTCGTGACCGCGCCGGAGCAGCGCGGCACCGGGGTCGGCCGCGCGCTGATGACCAGGGTGCACGCGGTCTTCCACGACGAGGGCGCGGACGGGACGTACCTCTACTACAACCCGACCAACCCCCTCTCCTCGGTGTTCTGGCACCGGCAGGGTTATCGTCCACTGTGGACGTCGTGGGAGGTGCACCCCGCTTCCGCGTTGCGCTGACCCGGCATCCTGCGGTCCGGTTTGCGATGATTGCCCCGCACCAAGGTCACCCGTGAGTGTGACGTGCGCCGGGCGATGTTGCCGCGCTCCCGGGCAGAGGTCTACGTTTTTGAACTGACCGGTCAGTTCAAAAGTGATCCCGACGCTGGAGTTCCCGTGCAGGTTCGAGCCGACAGGGTGTCCCTAGAAGGGCCCCACGGCACGCTGTTACCCCCCACCTCGCTGACCGTCCAGGCCGGGGAGCTGGCCCTTGTGCACGGCGAGCCGGGGGTCGGCGTCACCGCCTTCGGTCTCGCGCTCGCCGGGCGGCTCAAGCCGAGCACCGGCACGGTGACCGTCAACCACGCCGCCGACGCCGTCGGCGATCTTCGCAAGATCGTCGCGGTGGTCGACGCGCCGGGGGTCAGCGAACCGGACGGCGCGCTGGCGCTGCGCGTCGTCGTCGGCGAGGAACTGGCGCTGGCGCACCGCCCGGCCGCCAAGACCGACGTCGCGCGCTGGCTGAGCGAGCACGACGCGGCGGCGTACGCCGACACCCGCTTCGAAAACCTCGAACCGGCACTGCGCACCAGGCTGCTCACCGAGTTGGCCGCCGAGCGCGAAGGCGTGCGTCTGCTCGTCCTCGACACGCCGGACCGGCACACCAGTGACGTCGGCAGCTGGGCGCGGCTCGCCCGCGAACACGCCGAACGCGGGCTCGCCGTCGTGGTGCTGACCGCGACGACGCCGGATTCGGCTCTCCCCCACCCGCCGGCCCGCATCGGGTCGGCCGACCAGCCCGAACCACAACGGTGCTCGCCCGGCCCGGAAACCGCCGAGCTGAGCGCCGAAGGAGATCAGGAATGACTTCCCGCCCGAGCGGTACGAGCGCGTTCCGCATCGCCGCCAACGAACTGCGCAGGCTCACCGCGGGCACCTTGCCCAAGCTGGCGATGGTCGCGCTGGTGCTGGTGCCGCTGCTGTACGCGTCCTTCTACCTGTACGCCAACTACGACCCGTACGGCCGCCTCGACAAGCTGCCAGCCGCCGTCTACACGAGTGACGCGGGCGCGAAGGACGCGTCGGGCAAGGATCGCAACGTCGGCCGCGAGGTGACCGACGAACTCGTCAACTCGCATACGTTCCAATGGCACGAGGTCTCGCAGGACGAAGCGGCGAAGGGGGTGAAGGACGGCAAGTACTCGTTCGTCATCGGCATCCCGCACGACTTCTCCGCGGCGCTGCTCTCGGTCGGCAACTTCCAGCCGCAGCAGGCCACGATCACGCTGACCACCAACGACTCCAACAACTACCTGTCCGGCACGATCGCCAAACAGGTGGCCGAACAGGTCAGGAAGACCATCGCGGAGAAGGTCGGCAGCGAGGCCGCGGACCGGTTCCTGGTCGGCTTCTCCACGATCTACGGCAAGATCTCCGAGGCGTCCGACGGAGCCAGGCAACTCGCCGACGGGGCCGCGAAACTGCGGGGCGGGCAGCAGGAGCTGGCCACCGGCGCGAACCAGCTCGCGACCGGGAGCGGCACCCTCGCGAACGGGCTCGGCACCCTGAAGTCCAGTACGACTTCCCTGCCGTCACAGGCGAAACAGCTCGCCGACGGCGCGGGCCGGGTCGCCGACGGTGCCGGGCAGGTCGCCGACGGGAACCAGAAGGTCGCCGACGCCGCCGCCCTCGCCGCGGGCGCGTCGAGCGACATCCAGACCAAGCTCAACGGCTACCGCACCCAGCTCGCCCAGGACCTGCGGAACGCGGGTGTGCCCGAGGCGAAGGTGCAGGAGATCGTCACCAAGGCCGACCAGTTGCGCTCCCCCGTCGACCAGGCGAACGCCAAGATCCAGGGTGCGAACGGCGAACTCGCGAAGCTCGCCGCCGGGTCCCGGCAGGTGTCCAACGGCGCGCAGCAGGTGTCCAGTGGCGCACAACAGCTCTCGACCGCCGCGCCGCAACTCGCGAATGGCATCGCGCAGGCCTCCGACGGCGCGAACCAGCTTCGGGACGGCGCCGCGAAGCTCAACGACGGCGAGAAGACCGCAGTCGACGGCACGAACCAGCTGGCCGACGGCTCGGCGAAGCTGCGCGACGGGCTCGCCGCCGGGCTGAAGCAGATCCCGAACCCGGACGACCCGACGCGTTCGGCGACGGCCAACACCATCGCCGACCCGGTGGCCGTGACGTCCAACGGCGTCGCCTCGGCAGGCACCTACGGCGCGGGGCTGGCCCCGTTCTTCATCGCGCTCGCCACCTGGATCGGCGCGTTCGTGCTGTTCCTGCTGCTACGGCCGCTGTCGACCCGCGCGCTTACTGCGGGCGCGTCGCCGCTGCGGGTGGCGATCGGCGGCTGGCTGTCCTCGGCGCTGCTCGGGATCGCGCAGGTGATCGTGCTGTTCGGCGCGGTGACCTGGCTGGTCGGCATCCACGTCGCGCATCCGCTCGGCGCGATCGGGTTCGCCATCCTCGTCTCGCTCGCCTTCACCTCGGTGGTGCACGCGCTCAACGCGTTCTTCGGCGCGGTCGGGAAGTTCCTCGGCCTGGTGCTACTGGTGCTCCAGCTGGTCAGCGCGGGCGGCACGTTCCCGTGGCAGACGATCCCGGACGCGCTGTATCCGCTGCACGTGGTGCTGCCGATGAGCTACGCGATCGACGGGTTCCGGCATCTGCTCTACACCGGGGCGTCGATGCGGATCCTCGGTGACATCGGGGTGCTGGCCGCCTACCTGGTCGGCGGGATCCTGCTGTCCACTTTGGCCGCTCGCAAACGTCGCATGTGGACGGTGTCGGCGCTGAAACCCGAGCTGTCCCTGTGAGTCCCCGCGCCAAGGCGACCAAGCAGAAGCTCTTCGAGGCCACGTTGCGGCTCTCGGCGAGCCAGGGCCTTGTCGGCCTCACCGTGGACGACATCGCCGCCGAAGCGGGCGTGGCCAAGGGCACCGTCTACTACAACTTCGGCAGCAAGGACGGGCTCGTCGACGGGCTGCTGCGGTACGGCGTCGATCTGCTGGCGGGCCGGCTGCGGGCCGAGATTTCGGACGCCGACCCGCTGGACGTCGTCGAGGCGCAGGTGGACACCACGCTGGAGTTCATCCAGCAATACCCGGGTTTTTCGCAGATCCTGGTCAGCGAACTGTGGCGGACCCCCGGCCAGTGGCACGACACGCTGTCGCTGCTGCGCGAGGAGATCATCTCCATCGTCAAACAACAGCTGCAGCGGCTGGACGAGGCGGGACGGCTGCCGGACGGCGTGCAGATCCCGACAGCGGCGGCGGGACTGTTCGGCACCATGCTCGTGGTGGCGCTCGACTGGCAGGTCTTCCAGCCGAAACGCACCAGGGCCGACGTCCGGGACTCCGTCATGGTCCTCATCCGCGGCCTCGGCAGGTAGCCGAGGCCGCGGCGGACGTCACTCGCGGGTGAGGATGTTGTCGGCGAGGCTGGTGCGCGCGACCTTCCGCGCGGGCAGCCGGATCGACAACAGTCCGATGAGGACGGTCACAGCCACGATGCCGAGGTACACCAGCGGTGTTCCGGCGGGCAGCGGGCTCCCGGTGTAGTTCAGGCCGAGGAAGGCCAGCGGCAGCACCGGGATGGCCGAGCCGAGCACCACCGCGATGCCCACCACGATCCAGGATTCGACCCGGATCATCCGCAGGACCTGCCGCCGGGTGGCGCCGACCAGCCGCAGGAGCGTCAGCTCACGGCTCCGGTCCAGCGTCGCGGTCACCAGGGTGTTGACCACCGACAGCGCGACGTAGAGCAGGATGACGCCGAGCAGGACGCGGTTGAGCCACACGTTCGCTTCCTGCTCCCCGTCGGTGGCGACGGTGAGCGAGTGCCGGTCGGTGACCCCGAGCCCGGGATAGGTCAGGGCCAGCTCCCGCAGGCCCCGCTCCACCACGGCGCGGTCGGCGGTGCCCGCGGCGCTCACGAGTACCGAGCCTGCCAGGCGGCTGGTCGTGTGCGGGAGCAGGACGTCCTGCGGCAGCAGCACGTCGCCGTAGCCGAGGTTGTTCCCGAACACCGCCACCAGCCGCGGGGACACGCGGGTGCGGTCTCCCAGGTACAGCTCGACCCGGTCCCCGATGTGCTTGCCCTGCCAGGACGCCTCGGACTCGCTCAGCGCCACGGTGTCCCCGCGCAGGTCGTCGAACCGGCCCTGGCGCACGGCCAGTGAAAGGGTGCCGGTCAGCTGCCCGGCGTCGACACCATAGGCCTTGACCTTGGACAGTGGTTCCTCGCGCGCGTCGGGGTCGTACACGATGACGTCGCTGCCGACCAGCGGCGTCGCCGCGCTCACCCCTGGCACAGCCCGCGCGGCGGCCGCAGCGCTCGCCGGGATCCCGGCAGGGGCGGTGAGCACGAAGTCGGCCGAGGTGGCGGCGCGGGCCTGTTCCTGGGTGGCGTCGGTGAGCATCGCCTGGCTGTAGAACTGGGTGACCGAAAAGCCGAGGGTCAGCACCAGCGGGGTCACCGCGGCGGCGAGCCGCCGTGAGTTGGCCATGCTGTTGCGGGCGGCGAGGTAGCGGGAGGTGGCACGCGAGCCCAGCATGGCCCCGCCGACGATCCGGGTCGCCCCGGACATCAGCCGCGGGCCGAGCAGCCCGATGCCGATCACCGCGACCAGCGAGGACATCACGGCGGGCGCCATGGCCAGCTGCCCCTGGAGGAACAGCGTCGCCGTAGCGCCTGCCCCGGCCAGTAGAAGCAGCACCACACCGGTGATCGCCCGCCCGCGGCCGAGCTTCGCCTTCTCCACGGCGGCCTCGCCGAGCGCCTCGATCGGTTTGAACTTCAGCAGCCGCCGCGCCGAGGTCCACGCGGCCAGCCAGGCGGCACCCACGCACAGCACGACCGCGGCCACCATCGGCACTGGACTGGTCGAGAGCTCGAAGCCCTCGGGAATGACACCGATCGTCACGAAGGCGTCCCGGATCCCGTAGGAGGCGAACAGGCCCGGCAGCACCCCCAGCAGGGCGCCCGCGCCGGACACGAGCAGCGTCTCGATACCGATGAGGCGGCGCACCTGCCCAGGCGTGGCGGCGATGGTCCGCAGCAGCGCGATCTCCCGGCGCCGCTGGTTCAGCACCAGCGCCAGCGTGCTCGCCGTCACGAAGATCACGATCATGAACACGAACCCGGTGAACGATCCGGAGATGATCGTCAGGATCTGCCGGGACTGAGCCGCGTCCAGCGACTCGGCCTCACCGCGCTCGGATCCCGAGTAGACGGTGACATCCTTGTTGTCCGACAAGGCTTTTTCCACCCGGTCGGCAAGATCCTCGGCGTTCCCGGGGGCGCCGAGCACCCCGATCGCGGCGAGCCTGCCTGGCTCGCCGGACAGCGACCGCGCGACGTCGTCGGCGAAGAACACCGCGGACTGCCTGGCCAGTCCGTCCTTTCCGGACGGTGCGGCGATGCCGCTCACGTGGTAGCTCACCGGCCGGTCGCGCACCGAGACCCGCACGGTCGAACCGACGGTGACGCCGGCGCGCTGCGCGAGTTCGGCGTCCAGCACCACGTCGCCCGGCGCCGTGGGCGCGCTACCCGACCGCACGGCGAACGGGGTCAGCTCGGCGCTGCCCCAGCCGTGCCCGAACGAGTGACCGCCGTCCGCGCCGGGCAGCACCCGGCCGTCCGCGGTCACCACCGAAACCGGAAAGCTCACCTCCCCGATCACCTTGGCGACGCCGGGAATCCCCGCGACTGTTCCGGCCAGCCCGGCGTCGACCGAGACCTTCTCGGGGAGGTTCTCCTGCTTGGCGTCGCGCTCGCCGCCCGGCCCCACCTTGATCCGCTGCGTGACGGTCTGGTTGCCGCCAACCACCACCTGCGTGGCGGCGTAGCGCTGCGCGGGCACCCCGCCGAACAGGCCGGACTCCAGCAGCACGCCGCACGCGGTGAACAGGATCGCCCCGCCGAACAGGGCGAGGAACGACGCGACGAACGCGGCCCTGCGGGCCCGGATCGTCGCCCATGCCAGGGAAAGCATCGCGCTCACCACTCCCCGAGCGTGGTCATCCGCGCGGCCACGCGTTCGGGCGTCGGCGACGGCATCTCCTCGACGAACCGGCCGTCGGCGAGGAACAGCACACTGTGCGCGTGCGCCGCCGCCACCGGGTCGTGGGTGACCATCACCACGGTCTGGCCCGCTTCGTCGACGAGCCCGCGCAGCAGCGTCAGTACCTCGGCGCCGGTCCGCATGTCCAGCGCGCCGGTCGGCTCGTCTGCGAAGACCACCTCCGGCCGGGAAACGAGCGCCCTGGCCACGGCGACCCGCTGCTGCTGACCACCGGAAAGCTGGTTCGGCCTGCGCTGGAGATGCCGGTCCAGCCCGACCCTGCCGACGATCTCCCGCAGCCACGCGGCGTCCGCGGTACGCCCGGCGAACCGCAACGGCAGCGTGATGTTGTCCAGGACCGACAGCGACGGCACCAGGTTGTAGGCCTGGAAGACGAAGCCGATCCGGTCCCGGCGCAGCTCCGTCAGCGCCTTCTCCTTGAGCCCGGAGAGTTCCGTGTCACCCAGCCGCACCGAGCCCGACGTCGGCCGGTCGAGACCGGCCGCGCAGTGCAGGAACGTGCTCTTGCCCGAGCCGGACGGCCCCATCACCGCGGTGAACCGGCCTCGCCGCAGGTGCAGCGATACGCCGCGCAAAGCCGTCACGGCGCTGTCCCCCGCGCCGTAGACCTTGGTCACGCCGTCCAGCCGGACCGCGTGATCCTGGCCGACCATCGGCTCCGATCGTGTGTACACCACTGACGTCCCCACTCCTGTCCGCTCGCACTCCTTGACGTGATCGAAGGTAGGTTTTGCGGCAGGGTGCAGGACATCCCGCGGAGTACCGGATCCGTGGTAGAGCGCACTCCACCAGGACGGGAGAGGAATGGCCGGAAGACAGCTGCGTCACGCGCCGAGGAGGGTGTGGTCGTCGTTCGCCTCACTGGCGATCGGCTTCCTCACCGCGATGGCGTCCTGGCTCGTGGTGTGCGCGCTGCTGATCTGCACGCTGCTGGTGTTCACGCTGCCCCTGCTGCCGCTGCTGATGACCGCGGTCCGCAGGCTGATCGCGGTCGACCGGTGGCGGGTCTCCCGCTACACCGGCCGTCAGGTCCCGGAGCGCTACCAGGAACTGAGCGGGCCGTTCCTCGGTCGGGTCGTCACCGTGCTCTCCGACCCGGCGACCCGCCGCGACCTGCTGTGGCTGCTCGTGCACCCGCTCCTCGGGATCCCGCTGAGCGTGCTCACGATCGGCCTGCCGGGCGCGGCCGTGCAGAATTTCATCACCTCGCTTGTCTGGTGGCTGGTCCCCGGCGGGATGAAGAGTTCGTTCGGCCTGCCCGTCACCTCGTGGCCCGAAGCCGCGCTCAACCTCGGCATCGCGGTCGCGGCGGCGCTGGTGTCGTGTCTCGTGCTGCCCTTGCTGGCCACCGGCGAGGCGCATCTGGCGCGAGCGCTGCTATCACCGCCGAAGGCGAGCATGGCGCAGCGGGTGGCCGAACTGACCGCGACCCGGGCGGCCGCGCTGGAAGCCCACGGCGCCGAACTCCGCCGTATCGAACGGGATCTGCACGACGGCACGCAGAACCGGCTGGTCGCCGTGGTGATGATGCTCGGCATCGCGGAACGCGGGCTGCGGCGCGACCCGGCGTCGGCGCTGCCGCTGGTGCTCAAGGCGCAGAACGCCGCGTCGGACGCGATCGCCGAACTCCGCGACGTCGTCCGCAGTATTCACCCGCCGGTGCTGGAGGATCGCGGCCTCGACGGCGCGGTCGACGCGCTGGCCGCCCGCAGCCCGATTCCGTGCACCGTGGACGTCGAATCGCTGCGAAGGCTGCCCGCCGCGGTGGAGGCGGCGGCGTACTTCGTCGTCGCCGAGGCGCTGACCAACGTGGCCAAGCACAGCGGCGCGGAACACGCCTCGGTGCGCCTCGCGATCCGGGGCGACGTCCTCACGGTCGAGGTCACCGACGACGGCCACGGCGGGGCCGACGAGGACGGCGGCACCGGGTTGAACGGGATCCGCCGACGCGTCGAGGCGTTCGACGGGCACACTGAGCTGTCCAGTCCGGTGGGCGGGCCGACCGTGCTGCGCGCGGTCCTGCCGACCGGGGCCTGAGGAAAGGAAACCACTGCCGTCATGCGGATCGCGATCGCCGAGGACGACGCCCTGCTCCGCGAGGGACTCGTGTTGTTGCTGGGCACTGAAGGTTTCGAGGTGACCGCGGCGGTCGACAATGCCGAGGACCTGCTGACCGCTGTCGACGCCGACCCGCCGGACGTGATCGTGGTCGACGTCCGGATGCCGCCGACCTTCACCGACGAGGGCCTGCGCGCCGCGGTGGAGGCGCGCCGCCGTCATCCGGGGCTGGCGGTGCTGGTGCTCTCGGCGTACGTCGAGGACAGCTACGCCGGTGAACTGCTGGCCGGCGCCGGGACCGGCGGCGGAGTCGGCTACCTGCTGAAGGAGCGGGTCGGGAAGGTCGCGGACTTCCTGGAGTCGCTGAACCGGGTGGCCGCCGGGGGCGCGGCGATGGACCCCGAGGTCGTCGCGCAGCTGCTGGTGCGCCGCAAGGCCGACGACCCGATCCGCACGCTCACCCCGCGTGAACGGGAGGTGCTCTCGCTGATGGCCGAGGGACATTCCAACGCCACCATCGGGGAACTGCTCGTCATCGGCGCGGGCGCGGTGCACAAGCACATCGGCAACATCTTCGCCAAACTCGGCCTGCCCAGCACGGACGGCGCCGGGCACCGCCGGGTGCAGGCCGTGCTCACCTATCTCCGCGCCTGACGCCGGTTCTCGTGGTCGGGTGGGCGTCGTGACCCCCATCCACGACACTCACCCGACACGAAACGCTCCGGGCCCCCGCCTGGGATCACGGGAACCGGCGCGCCGCACACATCGTCATCGGCGGAACAGGCAATCGACAACCTTTTTGGCTTCCCCTAAAATTTTGCGCGGCGACACAGCCGAGACGACGCCGGGAGCCGCGTGCTCAGAATCCATCTCACCGACGCGGATCTCGGCGGCCTGCGGTTCGCCGAGAGCCCGGCACCGCTGCTGGATTCGGTGCTGGCACTGAGCGAGCGCCTGTGTGCCCCTCCCGGCCGCCGCGCGGCACTGCCCGCCGAAATCGGTCCGCTGCTGTCGATGGTGAACGCGCAGGCACGCGGTCCCACCTTCCTCGACCCGCTCGTCGCGGACGCCGAGCACGGTTTCTCGCTGGTGGACGCGGCACCACGCGCGGTGCTGCGGTCCGAGCTGGCCCGGATCTGGCCGCCGGACCGCGCGATCCCGCTGTGGGTCCGGAATCTCGCAGACGGCGACGCCGAGGAACGGCGGCTGGTCAACCGGGCGTTGCGGGCCTGGTACCGGCGGGACGTCCTGCCCAGGCGAGATCGGCTCGACGCCGGGTTCCGCCAGGACATCGCAGTGCGGGCGCCGGCGTTCCCCTGGCATGATGCCGCGACCGCGTTCGGTTCGCTGCATCCCGGGCTCCGCTACCACGACGGCGTGCTGACGCTCGCCCACCCGAAGGAAATCGACGTCACTCCCCACGGCGCCGGAATCGAGCTGATGCCTTCGGCGGTGTGGTCCGGCCGCCCGCTGTTCATGCACCCCTGGCGCGACACGAACCGGCACGTCCTGATCTACCCCGCCCGGCCCGCCTTCGACGTCATAGCCCGCCGGCCGGCACGCGCGCTGGCCAGGCTGCTGGGGCCGACCAGGGCCGCGGTTCTGGTCGCGCTGCGGCAGCCCCGCACGACCGGCGAGCTCGCGCGGCTGGCCGGTATCAGCGCGCCGTCCGTCTCCCAGCACACCGCCGCGCTGCGCGACGCCGGGCTCGTCGTCAGCAGGCGCACCGGCCGGAGCGTGCGGCACGAGCTGACCCCGCTCGGCGACGCCCTCATAACCGCCAACGACGAGCCGACAGCGGATCTCAGCCCTGGTGCTTCCACCTGAGAGTGACCTCGAACCGGCGAATCGCGCCAGTTCGCGCACACCTGCTCCGCACTGTCCACAAAGGATTTTCAGCCAGTCGCCGGGTGTGCTGCCGCGGCGGACGTTTATTCCGGGCCGGAACAAGAAATCCCTACGAACGCCGGGTGCGGGAGCGGATGACGCGGCAATAAAATGCCGTGTCCCCGTTCCCCGGTAAGCCAGTTCACCTCGGCCCGGTTGATGTCTCGGCAGTTCGGCGGACTGAGTCGTGGGCGGCGAAGTGGAGTCCCGATGTCACGTCGCTTTTCTTTGACAAGCCTGTTCATCGCGTTGACCACGGCGATACTCGGACTGGTTCCCACGAGCGCCAGTGCGACAGCCGATGGCGGTCCGATCACCGCCATCGTCGGTGGCCGCCCAGCGAGCGAGGCGTATCCTTTCATGGTTTACGTCGGTGGTTGCACCGGATCGCTGATCAAGGCCAATTGGGCGATCACCGCCAAGCACTGCCCGACGCCGTCCTCGGTGCGGGTGGGCAGTAATGACCGCACCTCCGGCGGCACCGTCGTGCGCGTGACCCGCGGCGTCAGCGACCCCCGGGATGACGTGAAACTGCTGCAACTGGCGAACTCGGTGTCGTATGCCCCCATTCCTGTCGCCACGGACTCGGGGTCGGCGGGCACCCCCACCCGGATCCTCGGCTGGGGCCAGACCTGTCCCCAACCTGGTTGTGGCAGTGCTCCGCGGATGAACCAGGAACTGGACACCTCGATAGTCGCGGACCAGCAGTGCGGTACCGGAGCGACCGAGATCTGCACCGACAATCCGAACAGCGGTGGTGACTGCTACGGCGACTCCGGTGGCCCGCAGATCAAGAAGGTGAACGGTGTCTGGCAGCAGATCGGCACCGACAGCGCGGGAACCACCGACAACTGTGGTGAGGGACCGTCGATCTACGTCGATATCGCCAGTAGCAGCGTGCGTACCTGGATCAGCCAACAGGTGGGCGGGCTCTGAGCACGAGTAGCCGAAGGGGACTTTCCTCTCGTGGGGCGAGACGAAAGTCCCCTTCGCCTCGCTAGTGCGCGGCCTCGTTCCAGGAGCGGCCGTAGCCGACGGAAACCTCCAGGGGCACGGCGAGCGCGTAAGCCGAGCCCATCCCCTCACGCACGAGCTTCTCGAGCTCGTCACGCTCGCCCTCGGCGACCTCGAGCACGAGTTCGTCGTGTACCTGGAGCAGCACCCGGCTGCGCAGCTTCGCCTCGACCAGCGCGCGGTGCACGTTGAGCATGGCGACCTTGATGATGTCCGCCGCGCTGCCCTGGATGGGCGCGTTCAACGCCATCCGCTCGGCCATTTCCCGCCGCTGCCGGTTGTCGCTGTTGAGGTCCGGCAGGTAGCGGCGGCGCCCGAAGATCGTCTCGGTGTAGCCGACCTTCGCGGCCTCGCCCACCACCGAGTGCAGGTAGTCCCGCACTCCGCCGAACCGGGCGAAGTAGGCGTCCATCTGCGCCTTGGCCTCTTCGGTGGAGATCCGCAGCTGCGACGAGAGCCCGTAAGCCGACAGCCCGTACGCCAGGCCGTACGACATCGCCTTGACGCGGTAGCGCAGCTCCGGCGTGATCTCCTCGGGCGGCAGCGAGAACGCCCGCGACGCCACGAACGTGTGCAGGTCCTCGCCGCTGTTGAAGGCCTCGATCAGCCCCTCGTCCTGCGACAGGTGCGCCATGATCCGCATCTCGATCTGGCTGTAGTCCGCGGTCATCAGCTCCGCGTAGCCCTCGCCCACGACGAACGCGTCCCGGATGCGGCGGCCTTCCTCGGTGCGCACCGGGATGTTCTGCAGGTTCGGGTCCACAGAGGACAGTCGCCCGGTGGCGGCGATGGTCTGCTGCAGCGTGGTGTGGATCCGGCCGTCGTCGGCGACGGACTTGATCAGTCCCTCGACCGTGGTCCGCAGCTTCGTGGCGTCCCGGTGCTCGAGCAGATGCTGCAGGAACGGGTGCTCGGTCTTCTCGAACAGGCCCTGCAGTGCCTCGGCGTCGGTGGTGTAGCCGGTCTTGGTGCGCTTGGTCTTCGGCATGCCCAGCTCGTCGAACAGCACGACCTGCAGCTGCTTCGGCGAGCCGAGGTTGATCTGCTTGCCGATCACCGCGTACGCCTCTTCGGCCGCCTGGGTCACCCGGCCGAGATAGTGCGCCTCCAGCTCGGTCAGCTGCTCGATGTCGACCGCGATCCCGGCGATCTCCAGCTCGGTGATGACCTCGAGCAGCGGGAGTTCCAGCTCCGCGAGCAGGCCGGTGCCCCCGGTCTCCTCGACCTCCTTGGCCAGGGCCACCGCCAGTTCGGCGATGGCCCGTGCCTTGACCAGCTCGTCGGTGATTTCCTTCTGCTCCAGGCCTTCGGCCCCGCCGTCGAGCAGCGACAGCTGGCCGTCGTCACCCGCGGCCTCGGACCGCAGCTCCCGCTGCAGGTACCGCAGCACCAGATCGTCCAGCTCGAAGGTGCGCTGGCCGGGCCGCACCAGGTACGCGGCCAGCGCGGTGTCCATCTCCAGCCCGGCGACGGTCCAGCCACGCGCACGCACAGCGTGCAGCGGCACCTTGAGATCGTGGCCGATCTTGCGGACCTTCGGGTCCGCCAGCCACTCGGCGAGTGCCTTGTCGTCGGCCTCGTCCATCCTGGTGACGTCGAGGTACGCGCCCTCGCCGTCCGGCGCTGCGAAGGCCATCGCCTTCAGATCCGACCGGACCGACGCACCGGTGGCGCGGAAGGACACCGCGACCGGCTTCTCCCCTTGCGCGTGCGCGGACAGCCAGGCGGCGAGCCCACCCGGCGCGAGCGCGCTCCCGCTGACCTCGAATCCCTCGTCCGCCTCGGGCTCGGCACTGCTGAGCGTCGCGAACAGCCGGTCACGCAGGACGCGGAACTCCAGCTCGTCGAAGATCCGGTGCACCGCTTCCCTGTCCCACGGCCGCAGCTCCAGACCGGACGGCCCGACCTCGAGCTCGACGTCGCGGATCAGCTCGGTGAGCTGCCGGTTGAGCGACACCGCCGTCAGATGCGCCCGCAGCGCGTCGCCGACCTTGCCCTTGACCTCGTCGACCCTGTCGATCAGCTCGCCGAGCGAGCCGAACTGGCGGATCCACTTCGCCGCGGTCTTCTCGCCGACGCCGGGAATACTGGGCAGGTTGTCCGACGGGTCGCCACGCAGCGCGGCGAAATCCGGGTACTGCCGGGGCGTGAGCCCGTACTTCTCCTCCACCGCGTCCGGGGTGAACCGGGTCATCTCCGACACCCCGCGCTTCGGGTAGAGCACCGTGACGTGCTCGTTGACCAGCTGCAGCGCGTCGCGGTCGCCGGTACAGATGAGCACGTCGAAATCGTCCGCGACCGCCTGGGTGGTGAGCGTGGCGATGATGTCGTCGGCCTCGTAGTTCTCCTTGGTCAGCGCCGGGATGTTCAGCACCCCGAGCACCTCTTCGACGAGGCCGACCTGCCCCTTGAACTCGTCCGGCGTCGTGCTGCGGTTCGCCTTGTAATCGGCGTAGGCCTCCGAGCGGAAAGTCTTGCGGGACAGGTCGAACGCGACGGCGAGGTGCGTGGGCGCCTCGTCGCGCAGCAGGTTGATGAGCATCGAGGTGAACCCGAAGACCGCGTTCGTGACCTGCCCGGTCTTCGTGCGGAAGTTCTCCGCGGGCAGGGCGAAGAAGGCACGGTAGGCCATCGAATGGCCGTCGATGAGCAGCAGTTTCGGCCGCGCACCGGTGGTGGCGGTTCCTGTGGCGTTGGCTACGGTTTGGTTCTCACTCGGGCTCACGGGAGCGAGTCTAGGCTGAGGGTCCGACACTCTTACGTGTCGCATGGGTATAGGAGCATTGTGTGACGAACCACCAGGGCAGCGAAGCCCTCCAGCCGTTCCAGGGTGTCGACCCCGCGGTCGCCGACCAGCAGCTCAACGACAAGATCGGGCTGGAGATCCTCGAGCTGACGCCCGAGCGCGTGGTCGGCACGATCCCGGTCAAGGGCAATCTGCAGCCGTACGGCCTGCTGCACGGCGGCGCGAACGCCGTGCTCGCCGAGGCGCTGGGCTCGACGGTGGCCGCGCTCAACGCCGGGGCCGACCGGGCCGCGGTCGGGCTGGAGCTGTCCTGCACCCACCACCGCGCCGTCCGCTCCGGGCTCGTCACCGGCGTCGCGACCCCGGTGCACGTCGGGCGGAGCAATATCACCGCGGAGATCGTGCTGACCGACGAGCAGGGCCGCCGCACCTGCACCGCGCGCCTCACCTGCGCCGTACTGAGCGCCGCCCCGGGGTCCTGACACACGTTCCCTTAAGGCCACCTTACGGGCGTCAGACGCCCGTAAGGTGGCCTTAAGGGCATTTCGGGGAGGCGGGATGGACCTCGATATCGCGCAGGTCAGGGCGTTCGTCGTGACGGCGGACCTGCGGCACTTCAGCCGGGCGGCGGAATCGTTGTTCCTCACCCAGCAGGCGCTGTCCAAGCGCATCCGCAAGCTCGAAGACGCCCTGTCCACGACGTTGTTCGTCCGCTCGAACCGCGCGGTCGAACTCACCGAGGACGGCGAGCGGCTCCTCCCCCACGCCCGCGAGCTGATCCGCGCGGCCGACGCCGCCGTCGCGGCCATGAACGCCGAGGAGCGGCCGCTCCGTCTGCACGTGATCGACCCGCGGCTCTCCCCGATGTTCCTGCTGCGCAGGCTCGCCGAACGCGAACCCGGTCTGCGCGTCGACCGGATCAGCGGCCCGGGTTTCGTGAGTGCGGTCGATCCGCTGCTGCGGGGTGAGCTGGACGCCGCGTTCGGCCGGGTCGGCGGCTGCGGCCGGACGCTGCCGGACGAGCTGGAGCACCGGGTCGTCCGGCTCGAACCGCTGGTCGCGCTGCTCGCCCCGGAACATCCGCTCGCGGCGGGCGAGGCCGTGCGGCTGAGCGATCTGCGGACCGAGGGCATTTGGCTCCCCCAGTTCGGCGGCCCCGCCGAATGGGTTTCCTACGTCCGCGAACTCTGCGCCGATTTCGACGTGCCGATCGACGATTCCGGGGTCACCTACGACCTTCGGCACACGTTGGAGCAGACTCGCTACGGCAAGCTCCGGGTCACCCTGGCCGGTGCCGACATGGAACTCGCGTCCGACCTCGGGCTGCGGGTGCTGCCATTCGAGCCGTCTCCCTTGTTCCCGTGGTCGCTCGCCTGGCGCCGCGGCAAGCAGAGCCCCGGCCTGCGGCGGCTGCTCGCGCTGGCGGGCCGTACCAGCCGCGAGGAGGACTGGTGCGCCCGCGACCCGGCGCACACCTGGCTGCCGCGCGCCGACACGGAAATGCTCATACGCTCAGGCGCCGCGCGAACCACTTCGTGAGTTCCGCGTCCACCGCGCGGGCGTGTTCGGTCTGCGGCGCCGCTTCGATTCCGGGTGCCTCGGCCAGTTCGTGCGCCATGCCGGGGATGATCACCTGTTCGCCCCGGTCCCCCAGCGCCTTGGCCAGCGCCGCCGCGGGCTCGCGGATGGCGACGTCGTCCTGTTCGCCGATCACGAGCAGCACGTCGGCCGCGAGTTCGTCCGCCCGCCGCACGTAGTCGTAGCGCTCGGCGACCGCACGCGAACGTGCGGACCAGTGGTAGACGACCTCGTACCGCCGCTCGTTCGCGGCGACCACGGGCGTCAGCTGGGCCACCGGGTTCACCAGCGCCGCCGCGGCGATCGGGACCTCACCGCGTGCCAGCACCTCCATCGCCGCCGCACCACCCGCCGAACCGCCGGCGATCCCGATCGGACCGTCCGCAATGGACAGCCGCGAGCGCAGGTCCGCCACCGCCGCCGGGAATTCCTGCGCCACCTGCTCGGTGACCGGCTCGACGACGTTGAGGACGTTGTCCTCGCTCGCGAGCCGGAAGAACTCCTCGTAGCCACCGGGCGGCAGGCGGCGTCCGTGCATCGGAAGTCCGAAGTGGACACGCCAGGCGCGCAGGCCGCGCATCGGCACCGCGGCCGCCATCGCGACCTCGGTGCACGGCGGCGACATCATGTGCCAGGCGACGACCAGCGGCGCCGGGGCGTCACCCGCCGGCGGCAGCGCCACGAACGGCACGCCCGCCGCCTCGCCGACGATCTGTTCCTGCTGTGCGGTGGTTCCCACGGTCTGCCTCCCAGTGCGTTGTTTTCCTTACGGGATAAGCAAACCGCGTCCACCCCCGGCGGGTCCAACAGCCTTTCCGGCGCCGATCACAACCACCGGTTGTGCTACCCCCGGAAAGCCGTGAAGGCCTCCTTACCGGCGCTGAGCGCCGGTAAGGAGGCCTTCACGGACCTTCGACCGACCTCAGCCGACGCCGAGGTAGGCCTCCTTGATGCTGTTGTCGGCCAGCAGTTCCTTGCCGGTACCGGACTTCGTGATGCGCCCGGTCTCCAGCACGTACGCCCGGTGCGCCCGCGAAAGCGCCTGCTGCGCGTTCTGCTCGACGAGCAGCACCGTGGTGCCCTGCTTGTTGATCTCGGTGATGATCCGGAAGATCTGCTGGATGAACTGCGGGGCCAGCCCCATCGAGGGCTCGTCCAGCAACAGCAGCTTCGGCTTCGCCATCAGCGCGCGGCCGATCGCGAGCATCTGCTGCTCACCACCGGACATCGTGCCGCCCGCCTGGCTCTTGCGTTCGGCCAGCCGCGGGAACAGCTCGAACACGCGGTCCAGATCGGGGCCGAGGTTCTTGCGGTCCTTGCGCGCGTACGCGCCCATGTCGAGGTTCTCCATCACCGTCATGCCGGGGAAGATCCCGCGGCCTTCCGGCGCCTGCGAGATCCCGCGGACCACCCGCAGGTCGGCCCGCAACCGGGTGATGTTCTCCCCGGCGAAGGTGATGGTCCCGTTCGACACCGGGCGGATCCCGGAGATCGCCCGCATCGTGGTGGACTTGCCCGCGCCGTTGGCGCCGATCAGCGTGACGATCTCGCCCTCGTTGACCGTGATGGACAGTCCGGACACGGCCTGGATCCGGCCATAGTGGACGGACACATCGGACAGCTCAAGCAACGTCATCGTCGGGCACTCCCAGATAGGCGGCGATCACAGCGGGGTTCTCCCTGATCTCGGCCGGCACTCCTTCGGCGATCTTCTTGCCGAACTCCAGCACCACGATCCGGTCGGTCACGCCCATGACGAGTTTCATGTCGTGTTCGATCAGCAGGACGGTGTAGCCGTCGTCGCGGATCGTCCGGATCAGCCCCATGAGCTCTTCCTTCTCCGCCGGGTTGAACCCGGCGGCCGGCTCGTCGAGGCAGAGCAGTTTCGGCTCGGTGGCCAGTGCCCGCGCGATCTCCAGCCTGCGCTGGTAGCCGTACGGCAGGTTCTTCGCCTTCTCCGCGGCGCGGTCGGCGATGCCCACGAACTCCAGAAGCGCCATCGCGCGGTCCACCGCTTCGCGTTCCTCACGGTGATGCCGAGGGAGCCGCAGCAGCGCGCCGAGCACGCTCGTCTTGTGGCGGGCGTCCGCCCCCACGACGACGTTCTCCAGCGCGGTCATCTCGGCGAAGAGCCGGATGTTCTGGAACGTGCGCGCGATCCCCCGCTGGGTGATCGTGTGCCGGTTCGCCTTGCCGAGCGGCTTGTCCTCCAGCAGCACCTTGCCCGAGGTGGGCCGGTAGACACCGGTCATCGCGTTGAAGCACGTCGTCTTCCCCGCGCCGTTCGGCCCGATGAGCCCGAGGATCTCGCCGCGGCGGATCCCGAACGACACCGAGTCCAGCGCCACCAGACCACCGAACCGCACCGTGACGTCCCGCAGTTCCAGCAAGGTCTGGCCGACGTCGACCGCGATGTCACGGTCGGGCGCGACCACCTCGGCGACCTCGGCGAAGTGCTCGGCGCGCTCCTCCTCGGTCATCTGCTCGACCTCGGCCACCAGGCCGCCTTCGACCGGCTTGGCGCCGTCCTGTGGCTGCGTCATGCCTTGCCCCCTGGGGTCGGTTCCGCGGCGAGCGCGCTGTCCCCGCTGATCTGCTCGCTCTTGCCGAGCAATCGCTGGTATGCCTGCCTCCCCCGCGCCAGCAACCGCTGGCGCGCGCCGAGCAGCCCCTGCGGGCGAAAGATCATCAGAATGATCAGCGCGATACCGAAGATGAGGTAGTTGTACTCGGCGATCTGCACGAACCGCAGCGGCAGGTAGGCCACGACGACCGCGCCGAGCAGCACGCCCACCTTGTTACCGGCGCCGCCGAGCACCACGGCCGCCAGGAACAGCATCGAGGTCACCACGTCGAACGACTGGTTGTTGACGAACTGCAGTTTCCCGGCGTACAGGGCACCGGAAAGGCCGCCGATCGCGGCGCCGATGACGAACGCCCAGATCTTGAACTTGTACGTCGCCACGCCCATGATCTCGGCGGCGTCCTCGTCCTCCCGGATGGCGACCCAGGCACGGCCGACCCGGCTGCGTTCCAGGTTCCCCACCAGAAGCAGGATGCCGATGATGATCGTGACCGTGAAGACGTACCACAGGCTCGCGTTGGCCAGGAACGGTTTGCCCGCGGTGTCGGTCCCGACCCGCTCGAACCCCGACTGCCCGCGCAACGGGCCGACGTTGTCCGCGATGAGCCGGATGATCTCGCCGAAGCCCAGCGTCACGATGGCGAGATAGTCGCCGCGTAGCCGCAGTGTCGGTGTGCCGAGGATGACGCCGAAGATCATCGTGATCGCCATCGCCAGCGGCAGCGTCCAGATGTACGGCAGCTTCGCGAGGCTCGAACTCGGGCTGGTGAACAACGCCGCGACGTAGGCGCCGACGGCGAAGAACCCGACGTACCCGAGGTCGAGCAACCCGGCCTGGCCGACCACGACGTTGAGGCCGACAGCCACCAGCGCGTAGCGGGCGACGTCGAACATCGCGGTCGGGAAGTCGGTACCCGTGGTCGCCAGCAGTGGCGGGTTCAGCCACGGCAGGAAGTAGATGAGCACGACCAGCGGGATGAGGATGCCCCACTGGACGGGACGGCTCAGACTGTTCCAGCGCTCCCGGATCGACGGGCGCGCGGGTGTGTTCTGCGTGGTCATACCCGTGCCTTCCCGAGTGATTCGCCGAGGATGCCGGTCGGGCGGAGCATGAGGACCAGCACCAGGACGACGAACGCGACGACGTCCTTCCATTCGCCACCGAACAGGGACTGGCCGTAGTTCTCGACGATGCCGAGCATGAGCCCGCCCAGCAGCGCGCCGCGCAGGTTGCCGATACCGCCGAGCACCGCCGCCGCGAACGCCTTGATGCCGAGCAGGAAGCCACCGTTGTAGATCGCGCCGGACGGGATCTTCATCAGGTAGAACAACGCCGCCGCGCCGGCGAGCAGGCCGCCGACGAGGAACGTCACGATGATGACCCGTTCCTTGTTGACGCCCATCAGCGTCGCGGTGTCCGGGTCCTGGGCGACCGCGCGGATACCGCGGCCCACCTTGGTGCGGTTGACGAAGTAGTCCGCGACGAGCCAGGCGAGGACCGACGCGACGACGATCAGGATGTCGCGGTCGGTGATCTTGGTGCCGAAGATCTCGAAGAGCGGTTGCGGGGTGAGCAGCCGGATCGAGCGCTGCGCGTTGAGCCCGAAGATGAGCTTCAGGGTCTGCTGCAGCGCGAACGACGCGCCGATCGCGGTGATCAGGAAGACGAGTTTCGGCGCGTTGCGATTGCGCAGCGGCCGGTAGGCCACGCGCTCGAGGCCGACGGCGGTCAGGCCGGACACCGCCACCGCGGCGATCAGCGCGAGCCCGAGGTACAGGATGAGTTCCCCGACGCCCAGCACGGGGTCGGCGCCCGGCCGGAAGCCGAGCAGATAGAACGTCACCCAAGCGGCGAACGTGCCGACGATGAAGACCTCGGAATGGGCGAAGTTGATCAATTTGAGGACACCGTAGACGAGCGTGTAGCCCAGTGCGATCAGCGCGTAGATCGCCCCCTGGGTCAGCCCGTCGAACGTGTTGTTCCAGAACTGTCCGAGGAACGTGTCCACATCGAAATGGATCCACGAACCGGATTCAGCCAGGAACGGAGTCAGCGTGGGGTGCACGGATTCTCGTTCTCTCCGGGTACGGCTCGGGGCTGGGGGCGGGGGCGGGGCGGCCCCCCCCCCCCGCCCCCCGACCCCGCCTGGGGAAGGTCACGGGTTATGCAAATATGAATGTGGGGGGTGTGTGTGTT
>NZ_JBHYIK010000013.1:113518-122290 GCF_042739735.1 Amycolatopsis sp. NPDC059027
GGCTCGGGCTGGCGCGGGGGGACGATCGGCCCCCACGCGCATGCCCGAGTCACCTGCTTGGACAGGCAAGGTTGACGGAAATCAGATCTGGCCGTTGTTGACGATCTTGCCGTTTTCGACCTTGTAGCTCCAGACGGGCACGTCGGAGAGCTCGCCCTTCTCGTTCCACTTGAACTTCTTGGTCAGGCCCTGGCCGTCGTAGTTCTTGACGAAGTCGAGCAGACCGGCCCGGTCCTTGATGCCCTTGTCGATGCCCTTGAGCAGCACGGTCGCGGCGTCGTAGCCCTCGGGCGAGTACGTGCCGGGGTCGTGCCCCTCGATCTGCTTGTAGGCGGCGGTGAAGTCCTTGAAGTTGTCCTCCGGCACGCAGGGGCAGGTGAAGTAGGCGCTGCTCGCGGCACTGCCGGCGTTCTTGACGAACTCCTGGTCCTTCACACCGTCCGGGCCGACGAACTTCGCGGTGACGCCCTTGTCGTTGAGCTGCTGCGCGAACGGCGCGCCCTCGTTGTAGTACCCGGCGTAGAAGATCGCGTCCGGCTTCTCGCTGGCGATCTTGTTGACGACGGCCGAGAAGTCGGTCTGACCGGTCTTCACCTTGTCGGTGCAGGCGGCCTTGGCGCCCAGCGCCTGCTTCACCTGCGAGCCGAGACCGGTGCCGTACTCGGAGTCGTCCTCGATCACGCAGACCTTCTTGGCCTGGAGTTTCTCGGTGATGAACTTCGCCGCGGCCGGCCCCTGCACGCTGTCGTTGCCCATGCCGCGGAAGAAGGTCTTCCAGCCGTGGTCGGCCAGCGCCGGGTTGGTCGCCGACGGCGTGATGTGCACCAGCTTGGCCTGTTCGAACAGGTCGCCGGTGGCCTTCGACTCGCCGGAGAAGGGCAGGCCGATCACGCCGATGATCGAGGCCTCGCTGATGGCCTGGGAGACGACACCGGGCGCCTTGTCCGGCTTGCCTTCGCTGTCGAACTGCTTGAGCTGGACCTGGCAGCCGGGGTTGGCCGTGTTGTGCTGCTTCACGGCCAGATCGACGCCGTAGAGGATGTTCTGGCCGAGGGCGGCGTTGGCGCCGTTGATCGTCCCGATGTAGGCCATGGTCGCCCCCGAGCACTGGGCCTTGCCGTCGCCCTTGGGGTCGGCCGCGTTGGCGGCCTGCTGCGGCGCGGCCGCCGACGAGTTGGTGTTGCCGCTGGAACCGCCCTGGTCACGCGCCGCGCACGCAGTCAGTGCCACTGATGCGGCCGCTGCCAGCACGATGATCCGCGTGAGTCGTGCTCTTGACACTCTTCCTCCAAATGCCGACCAGCCGCCCCGATGAGCGGCAGTCCCGTAGGACCTGACTGGGCGCTGAACGTAGCCGCCGGTGGCGGTGTTGCACAGAGTCACTCAGCCTCTTGTATCCACATCGTGACGGTCGTCACGAGCGTTAACGGACGATTTACACCCGATCGTCGTACTGTGACAATCGGGTGATAACGCTGAGTAGGCACCGACACTTCGGGCGGAACAGGAACGAGCCGACCGAATCGTGGCGAAAGTTTAGGACTCTCACGCGGGTCCGGTCCCGGATCCGGCCGATCGGGGAATCGAAGGTAGCAAATATGCCCGGAGAGGCAGGCCGCGTTGCCCCGGCGAACGGGAAGCGGGCACGAAAAACGGGCGCGACCAAGCAGGTCGCGCCCGTCACTGTTTCGGGAGGATCAGCCGATGCTCTCGACAACCGCCTCGGCGACGGCCTTCATCGTGGTCCGGCGGTCCATCGCGGTCCGCTGGATCCAGCGGAAGGCGTCGGGCTCGGTGAGCCCCTGGCGGCTCATCAGCAGTCCCTTCGCCCGGTCGATGACCTTGCGGGTCTCCAGACGCTCGGTGAGCCCCGCGACCTCGGATTCGAGCGCCTGCAGCTCGGCGAACCGGCTGACCGCGAGCTCGATGGCCGGCACCAGGTCACGCTTGGCGAACGGCTTGACCAGGTAGGCCATCGTGCCGGCGTCGCGTGCTCGCTCGACCAGGTCACGCTGGCTGAACGCGGTGAGGATGACGACCGGTGCGATCCGGTCGCCGGTGATCTTGGATGCCGCCTCGATCCCGTCGAGCTTCGGCATCTTGACGTCGAGGATGACCAGATCGGGCTTCAGCTCGGCGGCCAGGTTGATCGCCTGCTCCCCGTCGCCGGCCTCGCCGACGACCTCGTAGCCCTCTTCACGCAGCATCTCGACCAGATCCAGCCGGATGAGCGCTTCGTCCTCCGCGACGAGTACCCGACGCTGCGGCACGGTGACGGCACCGTTGGCCTCGGCAGCCTGCTCGGTCACCGGGGTCCTCCTGACGACTCGGCGGGACGGTTGGTTCGCGGTTATCCGCGAATCCGAAGCCTACCGGGAACGATCCAGTCGGCAGAGATGGCGTTCACCACGTAGTGGCCCAGCCGACACCTGGGCCCGCTCATCACCGCGACCGGGTGATCCCGTAGAGTTTCTCCCGTCGCGGCCCCCGTAGCCCAACTGGCAGAGGCAACGGATTCAAAACCCGTCCAGTGAGAGTTCGAATCTCTCCGGGGGCACGTACAGCATCCTCACAAGGCTGGCCGGCGCGGCGCGCGGGCTCGGCTTGTGAGTCGGACATGGTTTCCGTGATCCTCTCCGCCATGTGGCTGATCTGGGGTACTTGCTCGGCTGGAAGCCGGATAGTGATCGTCGCGTGATCGCCGTCGTCATGCAAGTGGATGCTCAGTTGCGTGACCTCGAATAGCGACCGCAGCAGCGGCTCGGGCGCCTCGGCGGAACGGCCTGTCGGCGACACCGAGTCGGGATAGCCGTCCGGTGCACCGACCACTTGCTCGCCGATCACGTGCACCTCGAAGCGGGTCGGATCGTAGCCGCCTGCTTCCCAGGCCAGGTCACTGTTCTCGACGCACCACTCTCGCCCGGTCGCCCGCTCTCGCAGGAGCCGGCCCATGTCCCACCCCCCGTTACCCTCGCGGGCAGGGCGTATCCGGACACGCCTTCTCCTGTTCCGCTCGGAAGCCACAGACCAGGCTCACGTCGTCTCCACGCCGGACGCCACCTGACCGGTAAGCGGAACACCCGCCAGGCTCATCCCGGGATCCGCTTGACACCCCGGTTTCGATGTCATCCATATCTGTTTCGACACGTCCGCAACGATTCACTCGCGTTCGTCTTCCTGGTCCCCACCTGACATCTCACGGGCGCCTTTCCCTCATCGCTCATGCTGAGAAATCGGAGCCCGAGGCCGGACTGGACGGTTCGGATGACCAGCTCGTTCCGGCCACGGGCAGTGTCCGTGCAAGGAGATCGCGGTCCTGCTTGCGCGATCCTGCGACAGCGTTACCACCATATAACCAAAGTTCCGTCGACATTACTTTTCACGGCGGGCAATCCGGGTTCTTCGATCCATTCGATCAGGGTCGCAATTCAAATACATGCCAGCCGACGCACCCGCGTCGCCGGTATCGACGCTCGCCCACCCGCAGCTCAACGAGATGCGCGCCAGGTTGTGAGCGTCGGGCGGGCGTAACATATTTGCCGGGGAGCCGCTTAACCACTCGCCGGACACAACCGGGGATGACAGGCCCGCTGTCGCGGTACGCAGTTGCCCCACCAGGATCGGGAACTGTGCATACCGTCGACACGACGCGTCGTTTCGGCCAGGTTACGCAGCGAACGCGGCCCATTTCGGCAGCCGCTGGTCAAAAGCCGGGCGGCGTGCCATCGTGTCGCCTGGAGACCACTCGAACTCGTCGCATCTCTTGTATTTCGATGGTCACTGTCCGGGCACCGAGTATCAGGTAGGGCGCCAAGAAGAGCGAGAGCGCCATGTCCTGTTCAGAGGTACCTGGCTCGAGCGATCGCGGAAAGGAAGAACGCCACATGAGCAGTCTCGTGCGGATCGCGACCGTAGCCGCGCATTTCGGCCGAGATCTGGAGTTCGACATGCGGCGGATCGCGTTTTTCGTCGACGACGCACGCCGGGCGGGTGCTTCCGTGCTGGTCTTCCCCGACGGGACACTCGGCGGCTGCCACTTCACCCTGCCGAGGACGGGCTGTGACACGCTGCCGCCCGCGCTCGGCTCGGACGACAAGCACCTGCACCGGATCGCGGGGATCGCCGCGGAGATGGTGGTCTGCGCCGGTTATCACGAGGCCGCCGACGACGGTAACTGGTACAACTCGGCGGTTTGCGTGACCGGGGACGGGATACTCGGCCGCCATCGCCAAGTGCACCAGCCCTCCGGTGAACCGTCCATCCACGCGGCCGGTGATCGGTTCGCCGCCTTCGACACCCCGGTCGGCCGATTCGGCATGGTGATCGACTACGACAAGGTGTTCCCCGAATCCGCGCGAACGCTCGCCCTCGACGGGGCACGGGTGGTGGCTTGCCTTTCGGCGTGGCCGGCGGCCGGCGGGCGGACAACCGAGTCGAGGGATCGGCAAGCCCGTCTGTTCGACCTGTACGACTGTGCCCGCGCCGCGGAGAACCAGATCGTGTTCGTCTCGGCCAACCAGACCGGTTCGCTGCACGGCGTCCGGTTCGTCGGTCAGGCCAAGGTCGTCGACTCCGGAGGTGTGATCAGGGCCCGCACCGGCGCCAGGCCCGCCCTCGCGGTCGCGGAACTCGATCTCGACGCCCAGCCGACGGGCGCCAGGCACGCCCCACGGCACCTCGACGAACGACGGCCCGACAGCTACGCATCGGTGTGACGGGCCGTTCCCCGCCTCGTCCTCATCCCTCTGATCCCGCCGGCCGCGGGGCCGGCCTCGGTGACACCCTTGCCGCGACGGGCTTCTTGGGTCGTTTGATCCTGCCGACGCCGGCGTCGACGAGGAGGAACACCACGAGGCTGGCGCCGAACACGGGCAGCATCGCACCCAGTACGGCGATCCCCAGCAGCGTCGTGATCAGCGCCGGACGGGGTAGCCGGCGTGCCACCGGCCGGGGCAACGACGCCCACCGCCCCCGATACGGGTTGTGAATCCACCACATGCGGTAGCCCCAAGCGATCAGCACGAGCGTTGCGACGGCCAGCACCGCGAGGATGATCTGGTTCGCGAGCCCGAGCAGGGAGCCGGTGTGGAACTCGGCCGCCACCGTGCTCAGCTTCGCCAGGACCGGGTAATCACTCCAGCGGATCCGCTCGGTCACCGTGCCCGTGAACGGATCGATCGCGACGGCACCGCGGTGGATCGGCAGGCCCTCGCTGATCTCCGTGACGGTGAACGGCACGCCAGGACTCGTCGGCGAGGTGACGACCAACTCGCCACTCAGTCCCGCGGCCCGGCCGATCCCCAGCGCCTGATCGATACCGATCTGGCGAACACCGGCCGGTATCGGCACGGGTGTCGCGGTGAGCACCGGTGCCCGCAGGTGAAGGGGATCGGCCGCCCCGTTCGCCCGGCCGCCGGCGAACTGGGACATCGTCAGGCCGCTCACGCCGACGGCCACCAGGCCGACGGTGAGCCACAGACCGAGCGCCCCGTGCATCGCCCGTACCCGTGGCCAGCCCTTCTTGTCACGCACCGCGGGCAGGAACACTTCGCGCGGACGGCGTTTGCGGCGGGTCTTGGCGAGCCACAGGACCAGACCACCGACGACGACGATCGGCAACCAGCTCGCGGCGAGCTCCGCGTAGAGCCGACCCGGGTTGCCCAGGTGCAGGTTGCTGTGCAGCTGACGTAACCATGTGTTGGCGGGCAGGCGGTTCTCGACCGTGGAAAGCTCGCCGTTGAGGTAACCGGTGTACGGGTCGACGAATACCGTCCGGTCCGGGGTCCCTGCCGGCCCCGGGACCGAAAGCACGATCCGTGTGGTGCGATCCGGGCTCGGTGCCGTGACGACCGACTTCAGCTTCGATTCCGGATGGGCCGTGAGCGCCGCCCGGATCTGGTCGGTCAACGACCGCGGTGTGCCCTCGGCCCGGTTGACGAACAAGTCCGACCGGTACAGGTTCTCGTGGATCTGCGGGCTGAACACGTACACGAGTCCCGTCAGGCACAGGACGACGAGAAAGGGCGCGACCAGGATGCCCGCCAGGAAGTGCACGCGCCGGGCCACGGTCTGGATCGTGGTGCTCAGCCCCGGCGAGGGATTCCGTCGGTGGGCCCGGCGGCCCTGTGCCTCCGCCCGTGGTTCGGTTTCCGGTGCGTGCAAAGCAACTCCTCGTCGGCCGGGACGCGTCGTTCAGCGAACGTCGATGGGCTGGGCGACCGTTTGCGTGCCCCCGTCAGCGGTCCGGAGGGTGATCGCGAGCTTCCACCGGCCGCGTTCGGGAAGGCTCGCCGTGCCCGACGAAAAGCCGCTCGCACGACGCCCGAACACGACGGGCACCGCCGGGGCACGCTGATCCGGCAGGGTGAACACTCCCGTCAGCGCCGTGTCGTCCCTCGTCTTCCCGGTGTCGGTGAGCACGGTGACGTGCACGTCGAGCCGGACCCGGCCCTGGTGGCCGGTGGCGGGGATCAGGACCAGATCCAGGGAGCCCTGGCCGCCCGGTTTCCCGGTGTCGAACGCGAGCCTGGCCGGCGCCACCTGCTGCCGGACCGCTGCGGGAATCGTGGCCGTGACGCCCTGCGCGTGCGCTGCCTGCGAAGGCACGACGGTCACCAGCGTCGCCGTTCCGGCGAGCACCAGAACGGCGACTCCATTCACGGCCAGGAGAAGGGAACGAACCCGGCGTAGCCGCGGCCTCACTTCCCGGCCGGCGGTCTTCCCGCCCACCGGTAGCCGGCCTGCCCAGGCTCGGCAGAGCGCGGCGACGGCTACGAGCACCAGCATCAGCGCGAGCGTCCCGGTGAGCAGCCAGCCGAACTCGCGCGGGCCACGCCACACCTGATATCCGCAAGCCACGACGAGGCTTCCGGCACACCCGATCGCCAGGCGCGCGAAGCGCGACACGACATCGCGCTCTTCGCCGCCTGACATCCGCAGCAGGACGAGACCGCCGACCGCCACCGCGATCGTCGTGAACAACAGCGCGTCCACGGCGAGCGCGAGTGGTGACGGGGCGCCCTCCGGACGAGGATCGGCGAACGTCCAGGTGGCCGACAACGCCGCCGCGCACGCCAATACGGTCCCGCCACGCACCCAGCGTTCCCGCGAGGTCCCGGCGAGCGGGCTGGTCATCAGCTGCGCGATGCCGAGAGCGACCGGCACCAAGAGGTACAGCCGGGCGAGCAAGGCGCCGCCCACATCCGATTCGGCGGTGGCCGTCAGCAGCCTGGGATCGAACGCGCCACTCAGCGTCGCCCACGACGCGAAGGGCCCGAACGACAAGAAGGTGCCGAGCGTGGCGGCGACCAGCCCGCACCAGCTGTACTTGACCAGCCTGACGACAATCCGCGACCTTGCGGCGGACGGTCCGATGGCCGCCACGAAGAACACCGCGCCGGTGAGGAGCAGCATCGCCGCGATCGCCGCGGCCCGGCTCGCCGCGTGGACCACCGTGACCGTGACGTCGTGCGTGGTCTCGATTTCCGGCACGCCCTCGGGTGGGATCGAGGCGAACACGTCGAAGGTGAACGAGCCGCTGATGGGCTGGAGTCCGCTGGATGGCAGCGACCATGACACCGCGTACGTGCCTTGGTGCCGTTCCTTCGGCATCGGCACGGAGATCGTGTTCCGATCGCCATCGGGATGGACCGGCCGCTCGAAGACGACCTGGCGCCCGGTCGCCGGGTCGAGGACGCGCACCGTGGCCAGTCCAGCGGGCACCGGCCGGTCGAAGGTGAGCAGCACGTGATCGGGTGACTTGACGAGCTGCCCGTTGCCGGGCGAGGTCGTGGTGAGCACCGGGTTCCCCGTCGCCGCGGGTGTCGTGGCGAGCAGTGTCCCCCAGCAGATCGCGACCAGGGACAGCAAGGCGGCGACCCGGACCCAGGAACCGCTCCGGTGCTTCACTGTCCGTTGTGGACGATCCTGGACCGTGGTCATCGGGTGCTCGCCCTGGTGTCGTCCGTCTGCCCGGGTTCGTCGAAGAGATCCACGCTGGACTCCGCGGTACGTGCCTTGCGGCGGCGCGCCTGGAGCCAGACTCCGGCGATCACTGCCACCGCGACTCCGAGCGCACCCCATAACAGGACCAACGGCGAGCCACCGCCGGCGGCGGTTCCGCGGGAAGCGGCCGGGTGCTCGGCCGCGGGCACCGTGGGCGGCTGCCCCGGTCCTCCGGTGGCCGACACCGAAGGGGCACCGGCCACAGCACCGGAACCGAGCAGGATCGCCGGTCCGGCGGAGGCCCCGGTCCAGCGGGCGACCGCGCCGTTGGCGTAATTCTGCGTCGCGTCGAAGACCAGCCGTCCGTCGGCGGGCAAAGGTCCCATCGTGACGAGGAACTGCTCGAATTCTCCCGGCGGCACCGCGCCCCCTTCGAAGACGAGTGACGCGGCGACCTCGCCCGCCGTCCGGTCGCCTGCCCTCGGCGGCGGGCTCGACGGCCGGGGACGGATGTTCACCGTCCACCCCGGCACGGGATCGACCCGGACGTAGGCGATCGGCGGTGTCTCCGGGAAGGCCAGCTCGAGCCGCGTGCTCCTGGTGTCCTTCCGCTCGTTGGCCATCCGGAAGGCGAAGGTCCTGGTACCACCGCCGGAGGTCCGATCGGGCACGATGGACACTTGCGCCGTGGCCGGCGCCCACGCGGTCAGCAGGCAGGCCGTGACGGTCGACAGCGTGACCAGCCCGCGGAGAAGGGTTTTCTGGCGGTGGGGCATGAGAACTCCTGGACGCCGTGGCCCGGGACCGGGCGGGTACCCGGTCCCGGGC
>NZ_JBHYIK010000013.1:122300-138935 GCF_042739735.1 Amycolatopsis sp. NPDC059027
GGTGTGACGCTACACCCGCCCGCCCGGGGCCGCGCGCGCGGGCGGTCCCGCCCCCCCCCCCCCCCACTATCTGCCGGTCCGTCGGGCTAGCAGGCCGACGGGGTGATGGGATTGAGCTGCTGACAGGTCAGCTGGTTCCGCCAGCTACCCTGGTTCTGCTGGGCCCAGCCGTTGTAGACCAGCGGGATCGGCAGCACACCCTGGCCGCCGTAGCCCGCCTTTCCGGCGATCGAACCGTCCATTTTGGTCGTCGCGACCGGATCCAGCATCAGCTGGCCCGCCACCTTCGCGTCGGAGATGTCGCCGTCGTTGTTCGGGTCGACGTCGATGACCTGCATGACGTTGGCGAACTTGTTCGACACGTAGCCGTAGTAGCCACCGCCCTTCTTGGCACCGAAGTTGATGCCGTGGCAGCCCGCCGAGCACGGCAGGTCCTTGACGATCTTGTCGGTCTTCGGGTCGACGACCGAGACCGTCTGTGACAGCACGTTCGCCGCGAGAAGCGCCTTACCGTCCGGCGTCACCGGCAGCTGGATGGTGAGACCACCGAACGGAGCACCGCTCTTCGGCCCGTTCTGCGGGCTGTAGTTCGCCCACAGGTCGATCGATTTGCTGTGCACCTTCTTCCCGTTGTCGTCGCAGGCGTTCGCCGCCAGCGAGACACAGGTGATCGACTCGCCGAGGAAGTCCGCGGTGTAGAACTTCGACGAGTCCGGTGTCATGCTGCTCGCGATCGGGAACTGCCCGGTGGGCTCGGTTTTGACCGTCCCCGTCGGCATGTCGATCACCGACGCGTTGTTGGTCAGGACGTTCGGCGTGACCACCGTCTTGCCGTCGGAACTGGTCCAGTGCGCGTGCGGGTGCCGTACCTCGCCGGTCGGGCTGACCGAGATCTTGCGGAGCACGTTGGTACCGCCCGGGGCCAGCTCGACGATCTCGTTCCCGGCGTTGATGCCGATGACGAGCTTGTCGCTACCGGGTTCGGTCATCACGTGCGCGGGGTTGTGCCCGACCTGCGTGGTCCGGATGAACTGACCGGTCTGGCGGTCGAACACGTCCACCTTGTCGGCAAACCATTCGGTCTGGTACAGGTACTTGTAGTCCTTGTCGGTCCACATGTTGTGCGGATTGTTCATGTTGATCGACGGTGCGCCGATCTTCCGGTCGACTGTCCAGTTGCCTACGTCGACCTTCGTGGCGGAACCGACCTTGTCCTTGCCGTTCCATTCCTCCACTTCGGTGTCGATCCACACTTCCCCGACACCCGGCGTCGCCGGGGGCTGGTTCCCCTTCGGCAGCGTCTTCGGATACGAGAACTTCTTGTCGAAGTAGGCGTCCAGGTTCGGGATCAGCACGGGGTTACCGGCGGCGTCGTACTGCAGGATCGGCACCGGCGGCTGGAACGCGTCGAACGAGTTCTCCGAATCCGCCTTGTACTGCTGCCAGTTCCTCGGGTTGGTGATGTTGAAGAACGTGTTCACCAACCGGTTGACGATGTCGGAGTTCGACGGCACCACGAGGTTCCGCGAGTTGACCTGGATGCTCTTCCCGAAGTCGAGGCCGATGGTGAGTGGGTCGTCGACCACCACCGCGCCCAGCATGTACGGCGTGACCATGTCGGTGAACGCGTACAGGCCCGGCTCGGTCAGCTGGATCGACCGCTCGCCGAAGAACGCGCCCGCGGGGTTCTCGTAGGGAAAGTTCTGCGCACCCGCGGGAGCGATCAGGCCCATCGGGTCACGGATGCCGGTGGATTCCTTCGGGTCCACCACGAAGTTCACCGTCACGGGCGGGCCCTTGACCGCGAACTTCGCCAGATCGTTCAGCGCGCCCTGCAGGTCGACGCCGACCGGCAGGGAGTTGAGGTTGATCGGCTGGTCCGCCGGGAGCACGGCGAGCTTCTCGGCGAACTGGCCGAGCAGCCCCGCGGCCTTGGTGGCCGCGGGCGTCGCCGCCGGGTTGGACGCTCCGATCGACTGGACCGCGGACAAGGTGTTGTCGAGGTTCAGCGCCTTCCAGAGCTGGGTGCCGAGCGCGCCCAGCAGCGGTACCTGCCCGAGGACGTTGCGCACCAGATTGTTCAGCGCGCCACCGAGATCGGAATTGAGCAGGCTGGCCAGCTCGTCACCGGTCTTCAGGCCGCCCAGCGTGCCGAGCCGCGGCATCTCCGCCACGGCCAGCGACTGGTCACCGAACAGGTTGAGCCCGGAGTCGAACCATTTGCCGTTGTCGTCCCTGAGGTGGAAGGTGATCGGCACCGGGCCGACACCGATCGGCTGCTGGGCCGTTGCCGGCGCCGCGGCCACCGCCGAGGCACCGATCGTGATGGCGGCCAACACGGCCACCACCTTGAATCGTGTTCGCCTCACCGGGATTCCCGGCGGAGCTGGAGCGGACATGGATTTCCTTTCTCTCTTATGGCGGGGAGGTCAGGCATCGACAGCGCTTGACCGAACGAAGGAAAGTGAATCACGAACCCTGGTCAACGCGGGACCAAGGCTTGTTACGAGGTGATGAAATCTATTTCCTCGCGCAGAATCCGACGGTGAGACAAGTGGAGATAATTGCCAAAGAAGGGTCTTCATTAAATGTTTCTCAGTTGCCGGCGAGAAGCTTGAGCACCGTGCAGAGCAGAGAGGAGACCACGTCGTCCGGTGTACAGAGGGGCGCGGGAGCGAGTGGCGGGACAGGGTCCGTCGGGGCGGGGGCCGGTGGCATCGTGGGGTCCGGCGGCACGGGTGACCGCGTGGGGCCGGACGGCGCGGACGACACGGGCGGCGATGGTGATTCCGTTGACACAGGAGGACTTTCACGGCTCGGCGAGCTCGGCGTTGTGGACGGCGGCGCACCGACCGGGGCGTCGATATCGCGCCCCGCACCCGTCGTGACGGGCGGGAAAGCGCTCACCGGAATCGGGCCGGATGGCGCGACGGGAACCGGATTCGCCGGCGACACCGGGCCGGCGTTCTCGGCGGGCGGTGCGGCGGCGGGCGGCGGCACCAGGACCTCGGCCACCTGAATTCCGGAGTCGCCGGCCATTCCCCTCAGCACGACTCCCAAAGACCAGACACACGACACCGCTGCCAGCAGAGCCGCCCCGTACGTCGCGACTTTGCCAGGCGCGGTCCTCATCGGCGGCCGCCGAACTCCATCAGTGGACACGGGTCGATTTTTCACACCTTTCCCTCGGACGCTCGTGCGGAAATTGTTCCAGCGGACGGTCATCATGGCATGACAGGAGGAAAGCTGACCAGAGCACGCCGGGCAGCCTCACCGCACTGCCGAACATTTTCCTTCATCTCGGCGAAACACGAGATTTTTCGACATATCCCCAGCGTGCGCACGCACCCTCGACAATTGTGGTTACAGTGGCACCCGGAACACCTCCCATAGCCCGGATGATGCTCCTCGACGCAAATAGGTTACTCGCCCGATCGAGTGAACGGAGCGAGTATCACGGCGGTGAAGTGCTCAAACCCCGCCAAAATGGATCACCACTACGAGCCGCTGTGTGTTACCTTAGCCGGGACGGCATACGATGCACCGTATCGCCTTCCCGGAAAGTCACAGCCAGGAAAATCTTGGGCCGCCTTCCTGCAATGAACAGGCAACAGACGCGTAATCAGTCGATTACACATGTTCGCTTTATTGTTCGAACCCGGTTCCGCTCGGTGTCCCGGTGGTTACTCGGCGATTACCCGCCCTGGTGTGCCGACAATCTCGAGGAAGGACAGTCATGCGAGCACCGCGTTCCCGGTGGTCCCGTCGCATCACGGTGGTCGTGTTCACCGGTGCGGCCGCTACGTTCGCCTGTCAGCCCATCGCCTCCGCCCACATCTCGGTCAGTCCGGACAGCACTCCGGCAGGGGTTCCGGCAGTGCTCTCCTTCCGAGTGCCCAGCGAACGCGACGACGTGACCACCACACGCCTCGAGGTGACCTTCCCCGCCGACCATCCGCTTGGCTCCGTGGTCCCCCGGACACTGCCGGGCTGGAAGATCGAAGTGCGGAAGCAGACGACCACTCAGCGGGCTGAATCCGCCCACGCCGACGAGATGACCGATGGCACGGTGTCGTCGATCGTGTGGGAAAGCGGTGTCATACCGGCCGGAACGTTCGAGGACTTCCCGGTCCGGATCGCGAAGATGCCCGGCTCGGGCACACTCGGCTTCGTCGTCCGGCAAACCTATTCCGACGGCCAGACGATTCTCTGGTCCGATCCCGTACGCCAAGGACAGCCCGAGCCGGCACATCCCGCACCCACCGTCACGGTGGAGCCGCCGACCTCCGCCACAGCACCGGAGAAGTCCACTTCGGACACACCGGCGCGCATGCTCGGAGGTGCCGGTCTCGCCGCCGGGTTCGCAGCCGCGGCCGCGGCAGTCCTGCGAAGGCGTCCGGTGCACGAGGCGCGGATGACCGACGTGGCAGGGGAACCGGACGTCACGCGATCGTAGCCGCGCCACCGCTGTCTTCGACAGGCCGAGCAGACCGTCGTACGGGTACCCGGCGGTGCCCGAGAACCAAAAGGGGTGGCACAGGTGAACACTCAGCGCCGATCGGGCACGGTCGATGCCAGGAGCCTTGCGGTGGACGAGTTGGAGAAGCTCAGGCGACAGGCGGTCGCCGCCGTCCGGTCCGGCGTTTCGCAGACTCAGGTGGCACGCTCGTTCGGGGTGTCGCGAAAGGCGGTCGGCAGCTGGGTGCGCTCCTACCGGACCGGTGGCGAGCCCGCTCTCCGTCCGCAGACACGCGGCAGGCGGGCTGGTGAGCGCCTCGCGCTTTCCTGGCCGCAACAGACCCGGATACTCACCGTCATCGCGAGTGGAACACCCGACGACCTCGGGCTTCCCTATCTACTGTGGACACGGAGAGCGGTCACGGACCTGATCCGCCGCGAGTTCGGCGTCTCGCTCGCGGGATCCACGATCGACCACTACCTGATTCGCTGGGAGCTGATCAGGAGGGAGGGCGTGTTCACGCGGTGGTGTGACTGCCCACCCGGAGCGCTCCTGGTGACCTGGACTCATCCTCGATCGGCGACCGAAGCCGGTCACGGCCACGCACTGGTCGCGCTCAGCGATCGTGGCCTGTTGCATTTCCTCGCCGGGGAACGGCCGTTCACCCCGGACGCACTCATCGAGTTCAGAAGGCGGTTACGGGTGCAACTCTCCCGGGAAGTCCGGCTGCTCGCCCGAGAGTGGCCCGACGCTCATGCGGCCTTGACCGGATGCTGGTCGAACTGAACCGGAGAGGAAGTCACATGCGAGGACGACATTTTCTCGCCGTGAGCGCGGTGACACTGATTTGCCTGATCGACGCCCCGATAGCCGCGGCCGAACCCGTGACCGCACCGAATTGTTCGAGCACCGTCGAGGGCACGCCGGGACAACCGGTCCTGCTGGACCCGGCGTCGGTGGCCGAACCGGTGGTGCGAGCGCTCGCGGAGCTGGATCCGCTCGGCCTGCTGACGCCCGCCTTTCGCACGGCGTGGGCGGGCACGGCGCCCATCCCGGTCGGCACTGTGCCCGATGGGCGGGCCGAGGTCACGGGGACCCGGATCGCCGACGCGGTCATCGCACGGCTCGGCGATATCGCGGTGCTGGGCCCGGTACTCCGGCCGCTCGGCTCCGCCGTGCGGAACACGCTCGCCTCGGTGTGCGTCATCCTGCTCCGCGCCACGCGCCCGCCGCTCCCGGACGGGACCACTCCCCCTGTTCCCGCCCCCGCCGGACCTGGTGGCGGCGACGGCGGGAACCCGGCCGCCGGCGGAGCGGTCACAGCCGGAGGCGGTTTGCGCCTGCCGCAGCCGGACGCGGGGACCGGCGCGGTCTTCGGCTCGCTGCCGGCGGAGCCGACGCCGGGCGCCGCCCTGTTCCCGATGACCACCGGTGGTGTGCCGGGCTCGCCCGAAATCCCGGCGCCGGCGGCGGCCTCGGCGCCGTCGCGTCCCGTCATCGGCTCCGCGGAGACGCTGCCGGTGAAGGAGGACGAACTCTTCCCCGCCGCACTGGCCGCACTCATCTCGCTCAGCATTGTCAGCGCGTTTTTCGCACGCAGGTGCGCATTGAGCCCGCGACACCGATCCCGTTAATCGAGCGGTAACGAACCCGCCGGATCCAGCGGTCACCGGTGACGATTCGTTTACGCGAAGATATCCGGCGCAGACCGGATTTTCGCCACAATTCGGGGCTTGAACATGGCCGGTAGTGACGCACGGAGCCTGTCCGCGGAAGCCTTGGAAGAGCTCCGCCGACGTGCCGTCGCGGCAGTCGAGGCAGGGGGCACCCGAGCCGCTGTCGCGCGTCTTCTCGGAGTGTCCAGAAAGACGGTCGGGGCCTGGGTGTCGTCCTATCAGCGCCTGGGCGACGAGGCGTTCCGCCCGAAACGGCGAGGCCGGCGTCCCGGGGAGCAGTACGCCCTCACCCCTGCCCAGCAGGCCTGGACGGTACGGACCATTGTGGATGGTCGTCCGGACCGTCACGGCCTGCCGCATCGCCTGTGGAACCGGCAGGCGATCGCCGAGCTGATCAACCGGGAGTTCGGCGTCCTGATCAGCACCACGACGGTTTCGCAGTACCTGGTCCGCTGGGGGCTGATCGAGGAATCACGGCTAATGGACCTGATGCGCGGCCGCGTCACCGAGATCGCACCCCGCCAGCGCACGCCGATACGCGGCGACGAGTGGCTGAGCGACGCCGACGCGGTCTGGGTCGCCTGGACCAGACCGCACCAGCCGCCGGATTCCGGGCCTGGCCCGGTCACGAGCGGACAGAACCTGATGACCGGTTTCCGTGACTACTTCGGCGACGTCAACGTCCTCCTCGCGATGTCGACGCGCGGCACGATGTTCTTCCAGGCCCAGCAGGGACCGTTCGACGCGGACCAGGCAGGCGAGTTCCTCCGGCACCTGATGGCCCAGTTCGCCCGTGGACTCAACGTCGTCGTGTGCGTCTGGCCCCGGGACCACTACGCGATACTCCGCCTGTGGTCACGCAGCGACCTCGGCCGGGTTTCGTTCCGGTTCACGCTCGGCTGAGCGCGGCATGCGCGAGCATCGCACTTTCCGGTATTATTTCCCCGAAAATGGAAGGTATTTGCCTTCACCACCATCGAGAATCTCACCGGATCAACCGAGCAACGTGAGAATCGCGATACAGGGAAGTGACATTCGAGTCACCCGCCTGTTTTGGCAAGAGGTTTTACTTCTCCTGGAACGATATGGACGAGCGGGAGAGTCATGACCGTCAACTCACTTGCCCAGACCGAAATCGACCTCGAGGTTCTGTTGGCACGCAAGGAAACGATCGCGGACGACGTGGTCCAGCTGACCTTCCGGCACCCTGCAGGAGAGCCGTTGCCGCCGTGGCGGCCCGGCGCGCACGTCGACCTCGTGCTCCGCCCCGGCCTGGTGCGGCAGTACTCGCTCTGCGGGAATCCCGGCGATCGTTCCACGCTGCAGGTGGCCGTGCTCCGTGAACGTGCCGGCCGGGGCGGCTCCGAGTTCGTGCACGACGACCTCCGCGCCGGCGATCTGGTCCGGATCCGTGGGCCGCGCAACCATTTCCCGCTCGTGGCCGCGAAGCGGTATCTGTTCATCGCGGGCGGCATCGGAATAACACCTATCGTCCCGATGATCGCGGCCGTGGACGAGGCGAGTGCCGAATGGCAGCTGATGTACGGCGGGCGCACGCGCTCGTCAATGGCATTCCATGAGGAACTCGGCCAAAAGTACGGGGATCGCGTGACCATCTGCCCGCGTGAGGAAACCGGCCTGCCCGAGCTGTCGGAACTGTTCGCCGACGCGCCCGACGGCACCAGTGTGTACTGCTGCGGACCCGAAGCCCTGCTGGCCGATGCCGAGCGGTGCCACGCGGTGCGGTCCTCCGTCGACCTGCACCTGGAGCGGTTCTCACCCCGGGAAAGCAACGGCCCCGGCACCAGTTTCGACGTCGAACTCGCGCGCTCGGGGATCACGCTGACGGTGCCGACCGGCCGCTCGATCCTCGAGGCGCTCGAGGACGCCGGAGTGCTCGTGCCATCCTCCTGTCAGGAAGGCGTCTGCGGAACGTGCGAGACGGCGGTGCTCGAGGGTGTCCCCGAGCACCGGGACTCGGTGCTCACCGAGGAAGAACGGGCTGCGAACGACACGATGATGATCTGTGTGTCCCGTGCGTGCGGACGTCGGCTCCTCCTGGACCTCTAGTACTCCAGCCGCACTTCGTGATTGATAATGTGTCTTCGCTGGTAGTGGGCTTGTTGGGCTCGGTGCTGATGGCGTCGGCGCCGGTGTGACCAGGCGCAGGTTACGAGGCGGTCGAGCGGCCCGGCGCCGCACTGTCCATTGAGGACATGGCCGGGGTGTTCGGCCGCTGTGGCCGGGTCACCTCGCGAACAGGGTGCGGACGAAGGCGGTGGTGTCCGGCAGTGCGGCGGCCGGTGTGCCGCGGTGGTCGTCGCGCCCGTCGCCACACCCGCCATGAGGGCCGCCACCAGTGTGACTCGCCGGAAGGATCTGAGCATCATTTCCCTTTCTCGCGTCGGCGCTCCTTACTGTCTGATGTGGACAGTAAGGAGCGCTGATCACTGTCCGGCCACCGTGGAGCGAGCGTTCTTCGCCGTCACCTGCCGACGACGGCAGTGTGGTGGGACACTTCGGCGAAGCGCCCCACCACACCGGAGTTCCGTTCGGTCAGCCGATCTGGGTGCTGCCGAGCAGGGTGTCCTGGCTCGGCGGGTCCAGCTCGAGGTTGACGTCGAACTCACCGAGCGCGCTGTCGGTCTTGACGTGCGAGGTGGCCTTCGGGTCGACGTTGATCTTCGCCTCACCGGCTGGGGTGCCCTTCGGCACGGTGAACTTCACAGCGCCGTGCGCCTTGAAGGTCAGCGGCCCCTGCGGCGGCACCTGGGTGTCCGGGATCGGCAGCTCGATGGCGATCGGGACGGACTGGCCGCCGCTCAGGGTGGCCTTGATCGCGGACTTGATGGTGCCGGACAGGTTCTTGGTGCCGATCAGCCGCAGGCCGTCACCGGCGGCGGCACCGGCGTCGACGTCCAGGTTGAACGGTACGTCGAGTGCCTCGCCCGCCTTGACGTTCTTCGGGATGTCCGCGTGCACGACGACTTTCACCGGCTGCGCGCCGATGATCGGGAACTCGCCCTTGTAGGTCAGTTCCTTGTCCGCGGCGCTGGCCATCCCGGCGCCGAACACTCCTACGGTGACCGCTGCGACGGCGGCGATGATGCCTGCCCTCGCCACGGGACGCACGGCGGCTTTCAGCATGGCTGAGGTCATTTCCGGCCCTTTCTTCTTTGAAGGAACACAGAGAATGGGAAAGTGTGGCCGCGATCCGGATGACCGACCGCCCACTGACGGGAACACTAAGGTGTTGCCGATTTACGGACAAGGGTCGCAGACGGTGTCCGGCAGACAAGACCGATAATTATCACGCGTACACGAATCATCGAATGCCGAATTATTACGCGGGTGATCATCGGCGTGGACGACGCGCTCTTCGGGAGCGAAATATGAGCCGAGTTCATCTTACTCGCGTTTTCTTCCCTCGTGAAGTGCCCGGCTGCCGAACCGCGTTTTAGGCCGGACCAGGGCTTCGGTGACGATCCTGGCGGTCTTCGCCGGGGCGGGGAAGGCGGCGGTCAGGTTGGCGGGGCCGAGGCGGACGACGACGGTGTCCGAGCCGGGGTCGATCTGGAGGATCTGGCCGCCGAGGCCGAGTGCCCAGTACATGTCCCGCGGGGCCGACGGGACGAGCTGGGTGTGCGGGGCTTTCGCACTGTCCTCGCGGGTCATGGAGTGCTGCACGGTGGCGACGGGACCGAGCCGGTTGAGCCACCAGAGGTATCCGTAGGCGGCGCTGATGTCCTGCGAGGGCTTTCCGGTGGCGTCGGCGACCCACTGCGCGGGCACGACCTGGGTGTCGTTCCACTGTCCCTTGCGCAGGAAGAGATAGCCGAAGCGGGCCATGTCCTGGCAGGTCGACTGCAGGCCCATGAACGCGTTGATGTTGCCCGCCTGGTCCTGGGTCATGTTCGAGTGCCTCATGCCCAGCGGGTCGAGGAGTTTCTTCCTGGCGTAGTCGACGGGCTTGTCGCCGGTGGCGGCCGGAGTCGTTGCTCAGCAGGTCCTTCACCGTGACGTCGGCCGACGGTGTTCCGGTCCAGACGGGAATGTAGCGCGATTCCCCCACAGCACCCCCGTGGTCGCTGTCTGCCAAGACCACATCCACGCCTACTTCACCGAGCCGTCCTATGTGGACCGATACGAGAACGTCGCCGACCGCCTGACACAGCGTGCGCTCCGCGAGTGAAACTCCCGTGCCCACATCAGCGAAGCACTCACCAAACTGGACAAGACCCGACAACATCACCATGCAGCGCCCACCACATGACCAGGCGTTCGGAGAAGCCTTGGTGGCACGCATCGGTGACCTCATCGAAGAGTACGACGCGGTCCACGTCACCATGCTGACATGGCGCCCGGTATCGACCAACCGCAGCCACCCGAAAGAAAGCGAAAAGTGAAGGAGCGCAATGGAAATGATCGTCGTCGGCGATACGGTCGATGGTGAGGCGAACGATTCGGCTGAGGTGCTGCCCGAACAGGATAACCAGGCTGCCACCGACGCGAATGTCCAGCGGGATAGTGCCGTCGTGCCAGAGCCGGTGCAGCAGGCTCCAGCGTTCGTCGGCTTCGAGGGCCCGGTAGCCGGTGGTGTTTTTCGGGCGGACGGGAACCTCCACCTTCGACACCAAGCGGCGTTCGGTTGCCCAGCAAAGGAAATGCCGAGCCTCGTAACGCATACTGCCGCCGGTGGTCACCCACCGATCGATGACGTTCTGGTCAAGGGCGCCGAGGGTGAGTTCTTGGTCGTCGTGCTCGCCAACAAAGCGATGGCGACGAACTGGGCACACGTTCACCTCGCCGTCGCCATCGCCGCACTCGACGAAGCCACCACACCGCCCTGCAGCTAAGCTCGCCGCGGCCACCCTGACAGTTCAGCGCAGCAGGGCCCGGATCGCCTTGGTCACCGCGGGAACCGCCTCGGTGACCGTCGGGGAGAGCCCTACGCCGAGGTCCAGGTTCGCGGCTTCGACGGCGAAGACGATCAGCTCGCCGGGCACGCGACCGAGTGCCGCGCCGAGCCGGACGGCGTCCGGGATGCCCAGGGCGTGTGAGCTCGCGGCGCCGCGCCCGGGTGGCTGTCCGTCCACTGTGGATTTCCAGATCCGGCCGGGGGTGCTCGGTTCGCAGAGCACGGCATCGACCACGATCGCGAGGTCGGCATCGGTCCAGGCATCGAGCAGGGCGGCGGGTTCGCCGTCGCAGATCGTCGTGGTGACGCCCGGGATCGGGTCACTGCCGAGCTCGGTGACGACGGCGAGGCCGACGCCGTCGTCGTGGCGGTATTCGTTGCCGACGCCGATCACCACCACGCGACGCGGTGTCATCGGCCCTCCAGCCGCAGGTCGAGGAAGTGGGCCGAGCAGGAGATGCACGGGTCGTAGTTGCGGATCGTGCGCTCGCACAGCGCGGTGAGTTCGGGATCGGGGAGGTCGAGGTTCGCGCCGACGACCCGGCGCAGGTCGTCCTCGATCGCGGCCTGGTTCTGGGAAGTGGGCGGGATGATCGTCGCGGAACGGATCAGGCCGTCGGCGTCGAGTTCGTAGCGGTGGTAGAGGGTGCCTCGCGGCGCTTCGCTGATTCCGTGGCCGATTCCCGCTTGCGCGGGAACGTCGACAGCCGGGCGCGGGGGTCGCTCGTAGGCGTCGATGATCCGCAAGGCTTCGTCGATCGCATAGACCAGTTCGACACCACGGACCAGCAGACTGCGGAACGGGTTGCGGCACACCGGCCCCAGCCCGGCCTCGGTGGCGGCCTGGCGGGCGGTCTCGGAGAGTTCGGCGGAGTTCAGGGTGTAGCGGGCCAGTGGTCCGGTGAGATACCGATGGCCGTCGAGGGCCGCTTGCAACGCGGTGGAGTGCGGGACCTGGTTCTCCACGACGTGCCGGGAGAACTCGGCGGGGGCGAACGCGGCGCCGGACGTCGAGTGGAGGACGCCGTCGGCGATCGCGTACCGGCCGGGTTCGCGGGCGGCGAGGAAGTCGTGCTCGAGTTCCAGGTCGGGGAACTCGAAGCCGGCGGTCCAGCGCACGGTGCCGAGCGCGTCGTCAAGGGCTCGGCGCAGGGTTTCGGCCAGCGGCCGCAGCTCGGCGCGGGCCGGTAACGAGTAGAAGCCGCCGACGCGGACGTTGACCGGGTGGATCGCCCGGCCGCCGATGGTCTCCAGCAGGGTGTTGCCCGCCTTCTTCAGCGCCAGGCCGCGTTCGACGACGTCACGGTGCCGGGTGGCGAGGCTGACCGCGTCGGGATGGCCGAGGAAGTCGGGTGCGTGCAGCAGGTAGATGTGCAGGGCGTGGCTGGAAATCCATTCGCCGCAGTAGAGGAGTCGGCGCACTTCGGCGAGCGCGGGATCGAGGGTGACGCCGCAGGCCTGTTCGATCGCGTTGCAGGCGCTGGTCTGGTACGCGACCGGGCAGATGCCGCAGATCCGCGCGGTGATGTCGGGCGGTTCGGTGTGGGCGCGGCCGCGCAGGAACGCCTCGAAGAACCGCGGTGGCTCGTAGATGTTCAACTCGGCCCGCTCCACGCGACCGTCCTCGACGATCACCCGCAAGGCACCTTCGCCTTCGACCCGTGCGAGCGAACTGACCCGCAGTTGCCTGCTGCGGTGGCTCATCCCTGTCCCCCTCCGCGGTGGGTTTCGGTCACGGTGAACGTGCTGAACACGCGGTCCACGTCGTCGCCGGACATGCCACGCGAGCGCAGGAGCGGGATCAATACCGGGGTGTTCGGCTTCGCCATCGGCCCGAAGCAGCCGAAGCAGCCGCGACGCACCGACGGGCAGAGCGCGCCGCAGCCCGCCCTGGTGACCGGCCCGAGGCATGGCGTGCCCTCGGCGACCAGGACGCAGCTCAGGCCGCGGCGTTTGCATTCGGTGCACACACTGGTGCCGGGCAGATCCGGCTTGCGCCCGGCCAGCAGTGCGCTGAGGGTTTCGAGCAGTTGCCCGCGATCGATCGGGCAGCCGTGCAGTTCGTGGTCCACCGGGACGTGGGCGGCGATCGGTGTCGAGGTGGCGAGCGTGTCGATGTACTCGGGGTTGGCGTAGACGACGGAAGCGAACTCGTTGACGTCGGCGAAGTTGCGCAGTGCCTGGACACCACCCGCCGTGGCACACGCGCCGATCGTCACGAGCACCTTCGACTCCTCGCGCACCCGCCGGATACGCCGCAGATCCGCTTGCGTGGTAATGGATCCTTCGACGAGTGACACGTCGTAGGGCCCCGGAAGCACCTCGCTGGACGCTTCCAGGAAATGGGCGATCCGTACTCGATCGGCCAGTGCGAGGAGCTCGTCCTCGCAGTCCAGCAAGGTCAGCTGGCAGCCGTCGCAGGAGGCGAACTTCCAGACGGCGAGCGTCGGCTTTCCCATCACAGCTCCTTCACCGCCAGCAGTGGGCCGGCGACCGTGTAGTCCACCACCGGGCCGTCACGGCAGACCAGCAGCGGGCCGAGCTGGCAGTGACCGCACAACCCGATGCCGCATTTCATCGACCGTTCCAGGGAAACCCGGATGGCCTTCGGGGGAATTCCTTTGTCCAGCAGGATTTCCGCGCAGAACCACATCATCGGCTCGGGGCCGCACAGGAAGGTGCGGGTCCGCTCCGGTTCGAGACTGAGCCCGGACAGTGGTTCGGTCACGAAGCCGACCGGCCCGGTCCAGCCCGGCGCCGGGCGGTCGATCGTGCGCACGAGCTCGACGTCGTGCCGCCCGGCCCACGCGTCGAGTTCGCGCGGGAACAGGAAGTCCTCGGGTGTACGGGCACCGGCGACCACGATCACCCGCCGGTAGTCGCCCCGGTGCGCGAGCGCGTCGAGCAGCACCGGACGCAGCGGGCACAGTCCGGCCCCGCCCGCGACGATGACGACGTCGTTCCCGGCCGCGTCCTCGATGTCCCAGCTGGTCCCGAACGGCCCGCGGACGCCGAGCACCGTGCCTGGCGTCATGGCGTGCAGCGCGCGGCTCACCGCGCCGACCGCGCGGATCGTGTGCGCGGGACCCGGTCCGCTGACCGAGATCGCCACCTCCCCGACGCCGTGGGCGTAGAGCATCATGAACTGCCCGAGCCGCGCTGGAGGCAGCGGCGCGGCGACCGGTTCCAGCCGCAGGGTGACCGAATCGGCCGTCTCGACGGCACGCGCGGCCACCCGGTACGGCGTCGGGATCATCGGTTCGGCGCACGTCATCGCGCGCCCCCTGCCAGCTTCGCCGCCTCTTCGGTGATGTCGATGCCCGCCGGGCACCAGGCGATGCACCGTCCACAACCGACACACCCGGAGCCGCCGAACTGCTCGTGCCAGGTGCCGAGCTTGTGGCTGAACCACTGCCGGTACCTGCTCGAACCAGACGTGCGGACGCTGCCGCCGTGTACGTAGGAGAAGTCGAGCTCGAAGCAGGAAACCCAGCGCTGCCACCGTTCCGCGTGGTCGCCGGTCAGCTCCGTGACGTCTTCGGTGGTGGTGCAGAAGCAGGTCGGGCACACCATGGTGCAGTTGGCGCAGGTGAGACAACGGCTCGCGATCTCCTCCCACTGCGGGGATTCGCGCGCGTCGCGGATCACCGCCGGGAGATCGGCGTCGGGCATCGCCCTGCCCATGCGCCCGGCGGCCGCGGCGACGTCCTTGCGTGCCGCAGTCACCTCCGCCGACGCGGCCGTGATGGTGGGCACGTGGCCCAGGATCCGGGCGCCCTCATCGGTCGCCACGTCGACGAGGAAGCGGTGCCCGGCGTCGTCGAGGCGTTCGGTCAGGGCGAGGTCGTAGCCGGGCCCGGCGGCGGGCCCTGTGCCCATCGACGCGCAGAAGCACAGCTCCCCCGGCTCGGTGCAGTTCACCGCGACGACGAACAACGACCGGCGGCGTCGCGCGTACGAGCCGTCGGGGTGCCGCCCGGCACCGAGCACCTTGTCGAGCGCGGCGATCGCCGCGAGGTCGCAGCCACGCACGCCGAGGAACGCGTACTTCGGTGCCTCGTCCGGCGCGGGGGTGAAGACGCCGTCGCGATCGGCGTCGAACAGCTTACGGCGCGGTGGGTGCAAGTAGCGTTTCCACGACTGCGGGCCCGCCGAATGGCCGAACACCGCCGCGTCGTCACGGCGGCGCAGGCGATAGTGTCCCGGGCCGGTGGTGACGCCCCAGCCCGCGGGAAGTTGCCTGCCCGAGGTGAGTTCGTCCAGCACGATCGCGGTGTCTCGCACGGTCGGCCCGATCACCCGGTACCCCGCGCCGATCAGCACGTCGACAAGGCCGTCCAGTCCTGCCCGATCCAGTATCGCCGGTTCCCGGCTCGTCATGGCCCACCTCCGGTTCCACTGAACCGAGGGCGCGGCGGTCCGCCCTAGGGCCGAAGGTCACCGGCAGCCCGCCGACCCGGGAATAGGGACCAAAGACTCCACGCGCGGTACGTCCTGCCCTGTCCGTACCGGACCGGCGGACGGCACCGTGGTGATCGGCGAACGGGTGGGAGGTGGCATGGAGATCCGGCCGGAGCCTGGGAAGCGCCGGGCACTCGTCGAGGTGCGCGGAACCGTGCAGGGCGTCGGCTTCCGCCCGTTCGTCTACCGCCTCGCCGAGCGGTTCGGTATCGACGGCGACGTGCGCAACGCGGGTGGATACGTCGTGATCCGCGCCCAGGCCCCGGACCCCCGGCTCGCCGGGTTCGTCGAAGCGCTCACCGGTTCCGCCCCGGCGCAGGCGAAGGTCACCGGAGTCGACGTGGCGCCGCTGCCCGGGGAAGTCGTGCTCCTGCCGGGCTTCCGGGTCGTCGAGAGCGTCCGGGGCCGCGCGGCCGCTCCCGAGGTGCCGCCCGACCTCGCGACCTGCCCGGAGTGCGTGCGGGAGCTGTTCGACCCGGCCGACCGCCGCTACCGCTACCCGTTCCTGAACTGCACCGCCTGCGGCCCGCGGGCCACCATCATCGAAAGGCTCCCCTACGACCGGGTGAGCACCGCGATGCGGGCGTTCCCGCTGTGCCCGGCCTGCGAAGCGGAGTACCGCGATCCCGCGGACCGCCGGTTCCACGCCGAGCCGATCGCCTGTCCGGAGTGCGGACCGCGGCTCTCGTGGTTCCCGGGCCCGACGGCGACCGCGCACCGAGAGGATGCCCTTGCCCAGGCCTGCCAGGTCATCGACGGCGGCGGTCTTGTCGCGGTCAAGGGCCTCGGCGGCTACCAGCTGGTGTGCGACGCCGGCGACGATCGGGCCGTACGGCGGCTTCGAGAGGTCAAGCCCCGGCCGTCGAAACCGCTGGCGGTCATGGTGCCGGACCTGTCCACGGCCCGTCATCTGTCCTTTGTGGACAAGGCGGCCGAGCGCCTGCTGACCTCCGCCGCCGCGCCGATCGTCCTGCTGCCCCTGCGCGAGGACGCGGCCCTCTCCCCCGGGATCGCGCCGGGGCTCCGCGAGGTGGGGGGGGTAGATGCCCCCACCCCCGGGGGCCAGCATCTGCTGGGCCGCCCCGGCCCCCCCCGCGGTGGGAGAAACCGCTCACCCGGCG
>NZ_JBHYIK010000013.1:138945-153811 GCF_042739735.1 Amycolatopsis sp. NPDC059027
GCGGCTCCCTCCGCCCGCGCGCCCGGGCGCGGGCCGCCGCCCCACCCCCCGGGCTCCGCGCGGGGGCACCGCGCGGTCGGCGTGTTCCTGCCGACCTCGCCGGTGCACCATCTGCTGCTGGCCGACCTCGGCCGCCCGCTGGTGGTCACCAGCGGCAACCGGGCGGGTGGGCCGATCGTCACCCACGACGCGGTCGCGCACCGCGTGCTCGGCCCGATCACCGATGGCCTGCTCAGTCATGATCGGCCGATCTGGTCCCGCTACGACGACTCGGTCGTGCGCGCCGCGGCCGGTCGTACGAGCATGATCCGCCGGGCACGCGGGTATGCGCCCGCCCCGCTGCGACTGCCCTCCAGCTGCCCGGAACCCGTTGTCGGGCTCGGCGCCCAGCTGAAGAACACCATCACCCTCGCCCGCGGCGATCTGGCGTATCTCGGGCCGCACGGCGGTGACCTGGAGGACGCCGAGACCCTGGCGGCGTTCGGCCAGTCGGTGCGCGATCTGTGCCGCCTGCACGACACCGACCCTGGCCTTTGCGCCCACGACCTCCACCCCGGTTACCTGTCGACGCAGTACGCGGAGCGGTGGCCCGCCGGGAAACGGATCGCCGTCCAGCACCACCACGCGCACGTCGCCGCGACCGCCGCCGAGCACGGCGTCACCGGCCCGTTCGTCGGCGTCGCGCTCGACGGGCTCGGGCTCGGCGACGACGGCACGTTCTGGGGTGGCGAGGTGCTTTTGGCGAGCTACACCGGCTACCGGCGGTTCGGCCGCTTCGCCACAGCACCGCTGCCGGGCGGCGCGGCGGCCGTGCGCCGCCCGGCGAGGATGGCGCTGGGTTACCTCTACGGCGCCGAGAACTTCGACGGCGGCGAGCTGCCGCTTCCCGAGAGCCTCCGTGAACGCATGGGCGAACGCGAGATCACCGTCGTGCGCACGATGATCGAGCGGAACATCAACTGCCCCAGGGCGTCCAGCGCCGGACGGCTGTTCGACGCGCTCGGTTCCCTGCTCGGTCTGTGTGACGACAACGGCTACGAAGGCGAAGCGGCCGCTCGCCTCGAAGCCGCCGCGACCGGGCAAACCGCATCCGGCGCACTGGAATGGGAGCTGCGTTATCGCGACGGCCTGTGGGTCTACGACCCCACGCCCACCCTGCGTGCCGCCCTGAAGTCCACAAAGGACACAACGGTCGGCGAGATCGCCGCGCGATTCCACCGGAGCGTCGCCGAGGCCGTGGTCGCGCTCGCCGCGAAGGCGGCGGCCGCGCTCGGCACCGACGTGGTGTGTCTCGGCGGCGGAGTCTTCCAGAACGCTCTGCTCACCACGCTCGTCCTCGACGGGCTGGACGATGCGGGCCTGCATCCGCTGGCGGGCGAAGGCGTTCCGATGAACGACGGCGGAATCAGCTACGGCCAGGCGGCGATCGCCTGCGCCCGGTTGCGCGAAAGGTGAGCCGCGATGTGCCTCGGAATACCCGGCCGGATAGCCGCTGTGTCCGTGACCGGGGAGGGTCCGCGCATGGGCACGGTCGACTTCGACGGTGTCCGCCGCGAGGTGTGCCTGGCCTACACGCCCGAGGCCGATATCGGTGACTACGTCATCGTGCACGTCGGTTTCGCGATCAGCGTGGTCGACGAGCTCGAAGCCGAGAAGACCCTCGCCGTGCTGCGCGCGATCCCGGACGCGCTCGCGGGCGAACTGGGACCGGAGGTGACCGCGTGAAATACCTCGACGAGTACCGGGACCCGATCCTGGCGCGGCGGCTGCTGGCCGAGCTGGGCACCCTCGCGACCCGGCCGTGGGCGATCATGGAGGTGTGCGGCGGGCAGACGCACACCCTGGTCCGGCAGGGCATCGACGAGCTGCTGCCCGCCGGGATGCGGATGATCCACGGGCCCGGCTGCCCGGTGTGCGTCACCCCGCTGGAGATGATCGACAAGGCCGTGGCCATCGGCTCGCTGCCCGACGTGATCTTCACCAGCTACGGCGACATGCTCCGCGTGCCCGGAACCCACGGCGACCTGCTCGGGGTGAAAGCGCGAGGCGGCGACATCCGCGTCGTCTACACCCCGCTCGACGCCGTCCGGATCGCCAGGGAGAACCCCGGGAAGCAGGTGGTGTTCTTCGCCGTCGGCTTCGAAACCACCGCACCGGCCAACGCGATGGCCGTCGCCCACGCCGCCGGCACCGGGATCGGGAACTTCTCCGTGCTCGTCAGCCACGTCCTGGTACCTCCCGCGATCACCGCCATCCTCGACGCCCCCGACAACCAGGTCCAGGCGTTCCTCGCCGCCGGTCACGTGTGCGCGGTGATGGGCTGGACCGAGTACGAACCGATCGCGGCGCGCTACCGGGTCCCGATCGTCGTCACCGGGTTCGAACCCCTCGACCTGCTGGAGGGCATCGTGATGGCGACACGCCAGCTCGAGGAGGGCCGCGCCACCGTCGAGAACCAGTACGCCAGGGCGGTACGCCGTTCCGGGAACACCGCCGCGCAGGACGTCGTCCGCCGGGTTTTTCGCGTCACCGAACGAAACTGGCGCGGGATCGGGCCGATTGCGGACAGCGGGCTCGCCTTGACACCGGAGTTCGCCGCGTTCGACGCCGACACCCGCTTCGCCACAACCGGCCTCCGGGCCGCCGAGCACCCGGACTGCATCGCCGGGGACATCCTCCGCGGCACCGCCGAGCCCACCGGCTGCACCGCGTACGGCACCACCTGCACGCCACGCACGCCGCTCGGCGCGCCGATGGTGTCCGCGGAGGGCACCTGCGCCGCCTTCTTCGCCGCCGGCCGCCGACCATCCACAATGGAGGGAACACGATGAGCACGATCGACCCGCTGAGGGCCACCTGTCCTGTCCCCGCCGCCGAGAGCGAGCGGGTCCTGCTCGGCCATGGCTCCGGCGGCCGCCTGATGGCCGAACTGCTCGACGACGTCGTGTCCGGCGGGCTCGGCGAAACCGGACCGCTGGAGGACGCGGCACTCGTCGGCGTCGGCGACACCGAGCTCGTCTTCAGCACGGACAGTTTCGTCGTCACCCCCCGTGTCTTCCCCGGTGGCGACATCGGTTCGCTCGCCGTGTACGGCACGGTCAACGACCTGGCGATGCGCGGCGCCCGTCCGGTGGCGCTGGCGCTGGCCTACATCCTGGAGGAGGGCCTGCCGATCGCCGAGCTGCGCGCGATCACCACCTCGGTCGCCACCGCCGCCCGGGACTGCGGGATCCGGATCGTCACGGGCGATACCAAGGTCGTCGGCCGCGGCGCCGCCGACGGCGTCTACCTCACCACCACCGGCATCGGCGTCCGCATGCTCGACGCCTACCCCTCGGCGTCAAGCGGTGTCCCCGGCGACATCGTCCTGATCTCCGGGCCGATCGGCGCCCACGGCACCGCGATCATGAGCGCCCGCGAAGGGCTCGGCTTCGAGAGCGAGATCCATTCCGACAGCCGTCCCCTGCACGACCTCGTGGCCGCCATGATCGCCGCGGGCGGTCCGCAGGTGCACACGCTACGGGACCCGACACGGGGCGGGCTGGCGAGCGCGCTCAACGAACTCGCCGAAGCGTCCGATGTCGCCATCGAGATCAACGACGCCGACGTACCGGTGCCGATCCAGGTCGCCTCGGCCTGTGAACTGCTCGGCCTCGACCCCCTGCACGTGGCCAATGAAGGCTGTCTCGTCGCCTTCGTCGCACCGACCGCCGCGGACAGAGTCCTCGCCGCGATGCGCACGCATCCCGCCGGACGGCACGCCCGCGCCATCGGTGTGGTCCGCGAAACCGCCGGTGACCTGCCCCGCGTCACCGCGCGCACCCTGGTCGGCGCGACGCGCGTGGTCGACATGCTCATCGGCGAACAACTCCCCCGGATCTGCTGACCCCATCCCCTCCCACCCCGAGCAGGTGTCATGACAGCCCGAACCAGGTCGTCCAAACAGCTCACCCGCAAAAACCTCGGAATGGCCTTCGCCGCCGGAATCCAGGTCACTCTCGCCGCGGTCGCCTGGACCGATCTCGCGCTGCGGCCCGCCGCCGAGATCCGCGGGCCAAAACGCCGGTGGGCGTGGATCATCGCGATCAACTTCGCGGGCCCGCTGGCCTACCTCACCTACGGCAGGCGACCGATCGATCCCACCGCGCCGGGAAGGTCTCCTGCCTGACCCCACAAGACACGAAGCGAAAGGGACGGCTGCCCGATCACCCCGTGTCCTTCACGACGCCGTCCGCGGCGTCGAGACCGAGAATGTCGAGCAACAGTGCGCAGTCCTGCGCGTCGAGCGCCGCCGAGGCGACTGTACGCACGCCGCGACGGCGCTGTTCCTGGCTCAGTTCCGCGACATCGACCTCGTCCGCCACACCTCGCGAATACCTCCCCATGATCCCCCTTCGGCTGATGTCGCTGCTTGGTACAGGCGCCGCCGGGGGCCAGGGCGGGATGCTCGGAAGTCGTTTCCGACGGTAGCGGGAGACCCACCGTGTTGTGGATACGGCAGCCGGGCAGTAGCGATGGCCGCCACCGCCACCGACAGTGGGTTTACCTACACCGGCCGAGTGAGGCCCGCGGCCGGTGTCCGTGGCAAACGTCCGGCACCGGCGGCTTCACCCGCCAGCCCACCGCTCGTAAGCGGCGACGGCGGTCGGCAGGGTCGGGAAGACCCGGTCGGTGCCTATCGCCTCGATCATCCCGAACCGGGCCAGGTCGTGGCACAGCTCCTGTTTGGCCCGCGCCAGCGCGAACACGACACCGCGGGCGGTCATCTCGGTCCGGAGCCGGTCGAGGGCGTCGGCCGCGGTGACGTCGAGATCGACGATCGCTTCGGCGTTGAGTACGAACCAGCGCACCGGCCCCTCCGCCGTCGTGACGGCGGCCAATGCCCTACGGTGGAAATCCTCGGCATTGGCGAAGCACAGCGGAGCGTCATAGCGGTAGACGACCAGCCCCGCGACCGTCCGCACCTCGGGGTAGTCGTCGATGTCGTGCATTCCCGCCACCCCGCGCGCGTAGCCGAGGACAGCCGCGTGCGGACGGGCGATCCGGCGCAGAAGATCCAAAATGGACAGTCCGACGGCCGCGAGCACGCCGTACAGCACACCTAGCGCGAGTACCCCGGCCGTGGTCAGGACCGCGAGCGCGAACTCGCTGTGCCGGAACCGGGCGATCCGCCGGAACTCCCGGACGTCGATGAGCGTCAACGCGGCGTAGACGACCAGCGCGCCGAGCGCGGCGGTCGGGAATGCCGCCAGTACCGGTCCGGCGAAGACCAGCACGCCGAGCACGGCCAGTAGCGCGACGAGGGTATGGAGCTGGGTGCGGCTGCCCGCGGCGGCGCCCAGCGCGGTCCGGCTTCCGCTGCTGCTCACCGGAAAGCCGTGCACCAGTCCGGCGGCGATGTTCGCGATGCCGAGTGCCCGCAGCTCCTGCTGCGCGTCGATCACCTCGCCACGCCGGTCGGCGAACGCCCGCGCGGTCAGCACGTTGTCCGAGAAGCCGACGATCGCGATCCCGGCGGCAGGCAACACGAGCTCGCCCACCTCGCCCATGCCGATCTTCCCACCGACAGGGGGCAGCCCGCGCGAAACCTCCCCGACCACGTCGATCCCGTACCGCGCCAGCCCGAACACGCCGACGACCGCGGTCACGAGCAGCAACACCGGCAACGGGGCGGGTACGCGGGGAACCCAGCGCCGGGCGCACAGCAGACACGCCAGAACCGTGCCGCTGAGGACCAGGGTCGGCACGTGCACCGAACCCGCCCGCGCGACGAACGACCGCAACTGGTCCACGAATTCGCCGTTGCCAGGCGGCACCCGGGTCACCCTGCCCAGCTGCCCGACGATCATGATGAGGGCGATCCCGGCGAGGTAGCCGACCAGCACCGGTTTCGACAGCAACTCCGCCAGCACGCCCAGCCGGGCCAGCCCCGCCAGCAGGCACAGGCAACCGACCAGCACCGCGAGCACGGCCGCGAACAATCCGTACCGCCGGGGATCGCCCACTGTCAACGGAGCGAGCACGGCCGCGGTCATCAACGCCGTCGTGGACTCCGGGCCGACGGACAACTGCGAAGACGAGCCGAACACCACGTACACGCCCAGTGCGACCACGGCCGCCCACAATCCCGACGCCGCCGGAACACCGGCGACCTGGGCGTAGGCCATCACCTGCGGCACGAGATACGCCGCCACCGTCACACCCGCGACGACATCGGCGCGCATCCAGCCGCGCCGATAGCCGCGCAGGCGGACGACACCAGGCACCACCGCGGACCATCGCATAGCTCGCAGTGTCCGGGCGCCGTTCCCGGCGGCCCAGAGCCGAAAGTCCCGGCGCCGGCGGCAACAGCACACCGGGACTTTCGGCCCCGCTGCGCTGCCCGGACCGCAGGGCCTGTCGGCGGCGAAACCAGGCAGTACGCCTCTGTGAGCCACGCCACACGCAGCGGCACGCTGGAGAGGTCAACCACCCGACTGAGACGAGGCCGCCATGTCCCGCCCACCCGAAGCACCGGTGACCACGGCCTCGCTGCGACGAAACCGCCATGACCGGCTCGCCCTGCGTCCGGCGGACCACGTCGAGCCGCGATACGCGGATCTGCGCGATCGGCGGCTCGCCGCCACGCTGTCCGCCGAAGACCATGCCGAGGCGAACGGCCTGGATCCCTTCGAACGCATCACCTGCCGAGCGCACCGCAGCTGGCTGCACCACTGCGTCTCCTCACCGCTGCACGTCATCGTGGTCACCGGCCATCGCTGGTGCCGCATGTGCTCCCGGGCGCTCACGGTCGCCGTGGACGAACTCGCGGGTGACGTGGCCCTTTCCTGCCCGCGCTGTGGACCGGCCCCGCTCACCAGGCCGACACAACAGATCGTCCGTGCCTGCCGCGCCAGTCTCGCCGCAGCACACGACAGCGCGGCCCCCTGCCGATAAGGCACTCCGGCACAGTCGGATGGGCCTTGGTCCCTATCCGGCAGGGCCGGATCACCGGGATTCTCGGCACATGACGATCGACACCGACGTCCGTGCCGAGGATCCCCGCGAACCGACCGACCGATTGCTGCGAGACCTGCGAACCCGTCCGGAAGGACTCACGAACCGGGAAGCCGCCCGGCGACTCGAAGTCCACGGGCCGAACGAACTGTCCCGACGCCGCCAGGGCAACTGGGCGACGCGGCTGCTCCGGCAGTTCACTCACCCGCTCGCCCTTTTGCTGTGGCTCGCGGCGGCGCTCGCGATGGTCTCCGGCACGACGGCGCTCGGTATCGCGATCGTGACCGTCATCGTGCTCAACGCGGCGCTCGCGTTTCTCCAGGAACGCCAGGCGGAACGGGCCGTGGAGGCGCTGGCGGGCTACCTCTCGACCAAGGCCAAGGTGATCCGCGACGGTGCGCGCACCGTGGTGGAAGCCCGCGACCTCGTGCCCGGCGACATCCTGCTCGTCGAGGAAGGCGACCGTGTCCCGGCCGATGTCCGGATGCTCCAGGGCGCCGTCGAGGTCGATCTGTCCACATTGACCGGTGAATCGCTGCCCGCGTACCGCGCGGCGGATCTGACCGATGTGGACGGTTCCCTGCTCGACGCCCGTGATCTGCTGTTCAGCGGAACCAGCTGCACCGGCGGCGAAGCCACCGGCGTGGTCTTCGCCACCGGCATGCAGACCGAACTGGGTCGCATAGCCGCGCTCTCCCAGCGCGTCGGCCGGGAGGAAAGCCCGCTCGAAAAACAGGTCAAACGCGTCGCCTGGCTCATCGCGATCGTCGCGGTGGGAGCGGGCATCGCCTTCCTGCCGCTCGGTGCTTTCCTCGCCGGGCTGCCGATCGCCGACGCCGTCAACTTCGCGATCGGGCTGCTGGTCGCGAACGTCCCGGAAGGACTACTGCCGACCATCACGCTGGCGTTGGCCGTCGGTGTCCGGGTACTCGCCAGAAGCGGGGCCGTGGTCAAACGGCTCTCCGCCGTCGAAACACTCGGCTCGACGTCGGTGATCTGCACCGACAAGACCGGGACCCTGACCCAGAACCGCATGCGGGTCACCGAAGTCTGGACTCCGGACGGTCTTATCGAACCGGGAGACACTCCCGATTCCCCTGCCGCCAGGCTGCTCGCCGACGTCCTCACCTCGTGCACGAGCGCCGAGTTCGACCCGGACCACCCCGGGAAAGCCACCGGCGATCCGACCGAGATCGCCCTGCTGCGCATCGCCGCGGAGTGGGGCGCCGATGTCTCCGTCGCCCACCGGGACGAGCGCCGCCTGCGGCTGTTCCACTTCGATCCCGCACTGCGTCTCATGTCCACTGTGGATAGTAACGAGCGAGGGAGAACGGTCAACGTCAAGGGCGCTCCCGAAGAAGTACTCGCCAGGACCACCGAAATCGTCACGGCGGACGGTACCCCCAAGCCGCTGAGCCCCGCAGACCGCGCCGAGGCCACCGAGCTGATCTCCCAGTACGCCTCGCGTGGGTTGCGGCTTCTCGCGATCGCCCGGCGCGACCTCCACCCGGACGACCCGCTCCCCGAAAACCGGGACGACGCCGAACGCGACCTGGTCCTCCTGGGCGTGGTGGCGATGTTCGACCCGCCGCGCCCCGAGGTGGCCGACGCGGTCGCCCGCTGCCACACCGCAGGAGTCCGGCTCATCGTCGTCACCGGAGACCACCCGCTGACCGCCGCCGAAATCGCCAGGCAGGTCGGCATCGCCCGCAATGGCAGCACCGTGCTCACCGGCGCCGACCTCGACGCGATGAGCGAAGAGAAACTCGACGAACTCCTCGGCGGTGGCCAGGAACTGATCTTCGCGAGGACGTCACCGGAGGCGAAGCTGCGCATCGCCGACGCGTTGCGCGCCCAGGGCAACGTCGTCGCGATGACCGGTGACGGCGTCAACGACGCGCCCGCGCTGCGCCGGGCGGACATCGGGGTCGCCATGGGACGCGCCGGCACGGACGTCGCACGCGAGGCGTCGACGATGGTGCTCACCGACGACAATTTCGCGACCATCGTGTCCGCCGTCCAAGAGGGACGGCGGGTGTACGACAACGTCCGCAAGTTCATCGTCTACATCTTCGCCCACGCCACCCCCGAAGTCGTCCCGTTCCTGCTGTTCGCCCTGTCCGGCGGCCAGATCCCCTTGCCACTGACCGTCCTCCAGATTCTGGCGATCGACCTCGGCACCGAAACACTGCCCGCGCTCGCACTGGGCCGCGAACCCGCCGAACCCGGGCTGATGCGCCGCCCGCCACGACGACGCACCGCCGGCGTCATCGACGCCCGTATGCTCGGCAGGGCCTGGGGCCTGCTCGGCGGCATCTCCGCCGTTCTCGTCCTGGGCGGGTTCTTCCTGACGCTCCTGAGCGGCGGCTGGTATCCGGGCGCGCCCGTCGGCGACGGCCAGTCGTTGCACCACGTCTGGGAGCAGGCGACCACCATGACCTTCCTCGGCATCGTCGCCTGCCAGCTCGGCACCGCGTTCGCCGCGCGCACCCAGCACGCGTCACTGCGGGCGATCGGACCCTTCAGCAACCGGCTGCTGCTCTGGGGTATCGCGTTCGAGGTGCTGTTCGCGGCGGCGGTCGTCACCCTCCCACCGCTGCGGCACGTCTTCGGCACCGCGCTTCCCTCGGCGCGGGACCTCGCCATCCTGCCGTTGTTCCCGGTCCTGGTGTGGGGAGCCGACGAACTCTGGCGCCGGAATCGCCGCCTTCGCGAAGAACGGCGCTTTGTCTGAGCCGTGACGCACCGATGTCCTCACCGAGGAACCCGAAGCTCACCGATCACCCGTTGAGTCCACCGCAGAATTGGCCGGGGGCCAAGGCTATCGCCGTCGCCGTTGCGCTATCCCGAGAACGAGTCCGATGCCGATGGCCAGCGCGAACAGGCCGACCCGAATCTGCCAGCTCATCTCGGGCCGGCCCTCGGCGAAGGACGACGCTCGGGCATCCTCGCCCAATGCCGGTCCCGCCGATGTGGCGAGACAGAACGCGATGGCCGAAAACGCCGCTCCGATCAGCCGAACCGATGGTGACATGAGCTTCCCTCCCGCTGAGTTTTCCGGTACACCAGGCAGAGCCGTCAAACTGCGTCGCCCACTTCGACGTTGCCGGACGCACCGGCGGACCGATAGGGGCGAACAGCCTTTCGCCGTGGGACACGCCGCGATCCGTCCGCTGCTCGCGCTGAGCGACAGGACACTGTGGACGGTCGTCTCCCGTGGCACCTCCCGTGCGCGAATTGGCCCCTTGTGAGCCGATCTTTTCCGGCGCAGCATGAGAAACCGGGCGGTCACGAAGGGAACCCGACTCGTCATGCGACAGTTCGCCGCTGGGAGTTTTCGCCCGCGCTCGCCGCCTTCACCGCGCGCCCGGCACCCCTGAACACGCCGGTGCGGACGGGCCGCGGAGACCTGGGAAGCCCCGTCCGCACCGGTCTCCGAGCTAGTCTCGGACCGGCGGAGCGAGCGTGAAGTAGGCTTCCTCCTCCTGGGCGAAATGCAGCGTGAGGATCGCGTCCAGCCCGTAAAGGGTGGCCCGGAGATCGTCGACCTGGTCGGGCTGGACACCCGCCGGCGACTCGGCCAGATGCCTGCCGAGCCGCCGCGCCAACCGGTCGATCTCGGCGTGGGCCCGGCTCATGGTCACGGTGCCCTCCGGCCCGCCCAGCACGCCGGCCAGCGCCGGGTACAGCTGGGTCTCTTCGGCCAGTTCATGGGGCAGCAGTTGCTCGGTCAGCAGCCGGTGCGCTTCCCGCACGGCGGCCTCCGCCGAGGGCCCGGCACCGTCGGCGAGGGCATCCGCCGCTCGCCGTACCGCGGCACGCGTCGGCAGCAGGGTCTCGTGTTCGTCCGCGAACCGGCGCAACAGCACCGTCGGCTGCGACGCGCGATGCCACGACAGCGGCCCGTGCAGTGCGCGCAGCGCGTTGAGGATCACCGCGACGTCGATGGCCTCCTGTACGAGCGCTCCCACGACGGGAACGAGCCACCCGAGCCCGGCCAGCACCATCGCGGCCACCGAGAGCAGGGTTCCCATGCCGGCGCTCTGCACCGCGAGCCGCCGGGCGCGGCGCGCGATCTCGACGGCGTCGGCGAGCCGGTCGAGGCGGTCGTCGACAATGACGGCGTCCGCCGCCTCGGCGGCGGCCGTCGATCCCCGGGAGCCGAGCGCGATCCCGATGTCGGCCGCCGCCAGCGCCGGGGCGTCATTGACCCCGTCACCGATCATCGCGGTCGTGCCGTGCTCGTGCTCGGCGCGGACCACGGCGACCTTGTCCGCCGGGGTCGCCTCGGCCTCGACCTCGTCCAGGCCGAGCAGCGTCGCGACCTCCGTGGCGTTGTCCACCCGGTCGCCGGTCAGCAGCACGATGTGCCAGAGCCCGGCCGCGCGCAGCCGGCGGATCGTACGGGCGGCGTCCCGGCGCAAGCGGTCGCGAACCAGCAGTGCGGCCTGGGGCACGCCATCGGCCATCACCCAGATCACCGTGGCGAGATCAAGCCTTCCGCGCCGTGCGGCACCGGCGGCCCACAGCGGCAACGCGGCGGTGTCCTCGAACTTGCCGACCCGCACCAGGCGTCCTCCGACGACGCCACTCGCGCCAAGCCCGGCGCGCTCCACGACGGACTCCGCGGCCAAGGGCTCCACGCCCGCGCGCCCCGCGGCGCGCAGGACCGCATCCGCCAGCACATGCGGCGAATACCGCTCCACACCCGCCGCCTCGGCGAGGACCTCCTCCGGCCGGACACCAGGCGCGCACGCGATGTCGACCACCTCCGGCCGTCCCGCGGTCACCGTGCCGGTCTTGTCCATGGCGAGGCTGCGCACCCGCCCGAGCGTTTCCAACGCCGCCCCGCCCTTGACCACCACGCCGGAGCGCGACGCCCTCGACAACCCGCCGGTCACCGCGACGGGAACCGCGAGCAGCAGCGGGCAGGGGGTCGCGGTCACCAGCACCGCCACCGCGCGTCCGGGATCTCCGGTGAGTACCCAGGCCGCCACGGCGATCAGCAGCGCCGCCGGGAGGAACCAGGCCGCTATCCGATCCGCCAGCCGGGCCACCGGGGCGCTTTCCGCCGCCGCCTGCTCCGCCAGCCGGACCACCCCCGCGTAAGTACTGCCTTCCGCCGTCGTGGTGGCGCGGAGATCGACCACGCCACCGGCGTTCAGCACGCCGCTGCGGACCGCGGCCCCCGCGGCGTGCTGGACCGGAGCCGCTTCACCGGTCAGCGCCGACTCGTCGAACTGCCCGTCCGCGAGCGCGACACCGTCCACCGGCACGATTTCCCCCGGCAGGACAACCACGACATCATCAGCACGCACTTCGGCGATCGGAACGGTGTCCACCCGGTCGCCCACACGGAGATGCGCACGGCTCGGTGCCCGCTCCAGCAGCGCCGAAAGATCACGACCCGCCCGCCGCGCGGCGTTCGATTCCAGCACCCGCCCGGTCGCGACCATCGCGGCGATGATGGCGCCCGCCAGATATTCGCCGACCGCGACCGTGCCACCGAGTGCCAGGACCGCGAGCAGGTCCGCGCCCCAGCGCCCGGCTCGCAGGTCGGCCACCACCCACACCACCGTGGGCACGAGTGCGGCCCCGGCGGCCACAGCCCACAGGATCGACGCCGCCGACGGCACGGAACACCACCAGGCGACGCCACCGGCGGCCAGGAGCAGCACCACACCCGCGAGCAGCAGCCATTCGGCCGGAATCCGTCGCCGCGTCTCACCCACCGACACCACCGTCTCTTCCCCGGGCCCCCGCATCTCAGCTTCCCCACGGCTGTGGAGGGGCGCCAGGGCATCGAGCCCCCGACGACGGGGACGTTCTGCCCTTACGCAGTGGCCGGCCCGGGACGAACCTGGAGTGGGCGGCTCCGGAGCATGCGGCGCGGCGGAGCCGCCGTTAGTCCACAGTGGACAGGAGAAGGCGATGGACCGGCTGAGCCCGCTCGACGCGGTCTTCCTGGAACTCGAAGACGCCGACCCGCACGTCTCGCTCGCGATCGCCTCTGTCGCGGTGCTCGACGGACCCGTGCCGCCGCACCGTGAACTCGTCGACGCGCTCACCACACGGCTTCCGCTGATGCCCCGGTACCGCCAGAAGATCCGCCGGTTGCCGTTCGACCTGGGAGCCCCGATCTGGGTCGACGACGACCGGTTCGACCCGGCCGCGCACATCCACCGCGTCGCGGTTCCGGCTCCCGGCGACCAGGACGCTCTCTGCGAACTGGTGGCGTTGCTCATGGCCGAGCGGCTCGACCGCGCGCGTCCGTTGTGGGAGGCCTGGGTGGTGGAAGGCCTCGCGGACGGGCGCTGGGCCATCCTGTCCAAGATCCACCATTGCCTCGCCGACGGGGTTTCCGGGGCCACGCTGCTGGAAACCCTGCTCACCGGCTCGCCGCGAGGGGTCCCGGTTCCCAGCGAGTTGCCGGACTCCGGCGTGTTCCCCCTCCTGCTGGACGCCGTGCGGGACATGGCGCGGGGCCCGGCGGACCTCCTGTGGTCGCTCACCGGTGAACTCCGTCGCCCGGCGCGGTTCGCCCGGCGGCTCGCCGACGCCGCCCGAGGACTCGGCGCGCTGTCGGAGGCACTGGTGCCCGCCGCCGCGTCGTCCCTGTCCGGCCCGCTCGGCACGGACCGCCGCTACGAGCTCGCCCATGCCCGGCTGTCCGAGGTCCACGCGGCGAGTTCCGCCCTCGGCGTCACGGTCAACGATGTCGTGCTCGCCGCCGTCGCCGGCGCGTTCCGGGACCTGCTGCGACGCCGGGGCGAGCGTCCCCGGCCCGGTTCGCTGCGAACGCTCGTCCCGGTTTCGGCGCGCACCGGTACCGAACCGGCCATTGTGGACAATCGTATCTCGGTCATGCTTCCCCGCCTCCCGGTCGACCTGCCGAGCCCGGCGGCGCGGCTGACCGCGGTCCACCACCGGATGTCAGCGCTGAAAACCAGCGGTGAGACCGCTGGTGGCATCGCGCTGACCGGCCTCGCCCGCCTCGTGCCGTTCGCGCCCTTGTCCTTCGGGATGCGCGCCGCAGCACGCCTCCCCCAGCGCAGTGTCGTCGCCGTCGCCACCAACGTCCCCGGTCCGCGGTCGCCGCTGTCCGTCCTGGGCCGGCCCCTCGTCGACCTCTACCCGTACGTGCCGATCGCGCTTCGGGTGCGGACCGGCGTCGCGGTACTGACCTACTGCGACCGGCTGACGTTCGGGATCACCACCGACCTCGACAGCGCGCCCGAGCGCGGTTACCTCGGCAAAGCCGTCGAGCACGAACTGGCCGCCCTGCTCGCCATGACGGACTGATCCGGACCGGGCATCGCGCAGCCGGCGAACCGGACGTGTCCCTCAGCAGGGGCCCAGATCGCCGAAGACGTTGCTGAAGCACCACCAGTCCGTCAGCGAAGCCCTGGGCACGTGGGCGTATTGAGTTGTGAAGTACATCAAGCCACTGATGTACTGGCTGACCGTCACTGTGCCGACCCACCGCCAGCCGGTGAAGCGGGTGATCCGGTCCGGCGTGATCCGGCAATCGGTCACGGTCTTGCCCTCCTGGTTGACCCCGGTCAGGCACGCCATGATGACGAAACGGAGATCGTTGACGAAGACGATCTGCTGGCCATCGACACCCGCGGGTTCCACCCAGGGACCGTGCACCGATTCCCTGGCGGCCGCGGTGGCGGTTCCACCGGTCGCTCCGGTGAGGCCGAGTACCAGGAAAACCAGCATACCCAGAAGAAGAGTTTTTCGTTTCCCTCCGAATATTCCAGCCATCAGGATTCTCCTTGGGATGTCGCCTTACCTGCCTTCGGGGGCTTGTAAGTCCCCAAAGCAGCGTTCGCCGGCTCAGGCCATTCTGTTGAGCTGGGCGGGT